>CACYHN010000049.1 GCA_902774275.1 uncultured Bacteroidales bacterium | reverse complement strand
CACCTTGGGATCACACCAGTAGTCACCCGCAGCCAGCATGTGGGTACCCTCCCAACTGTCACTGGCCGATGCACTCACCTGAAAATAGTATCCGCTGTAAGCCGATTTCTTGCCGCCCGGGCAGATATACACACCCATGTGGGTCTTGTACGGGGACTTATCGGCTGAGAACCTTACGTCGCGGTATATGCGATATGTGATGTCATTAAGTTGCAGATCACCGATGGCCGGGTCAAACTTGCGGATATCGGCCAACAACTCCAGGGCAAAGGCATCGAACCGCTCCTTAACCCGCTTGTACTCATCCTTATGCTCCAAGAACCAGCCGCGCTCATTGTTGCAACTGAGACGCCTAAGAAAATCCAGTATCTCTTTCATATGTTTTTCCAATTAAGACCATAAAAGTACACAAAAAGGAGCATCCAATTCCTTCCAATTCTCCAAAAACATTTATTTGTCCGGACGCTATAGCAGTCAGGATACGTTGTAGGTCCGATTCCGTGTCATAGCGTCCGCAAAACGGCGGTGCAATCCATTTCATCGGACACTACAGCAGCCAGAATACACCGCAGCTCTGAATCCATGTCGTAGCGTCCGCGTGATTCCGTGTCGCAGTATCCCGTGCTTTATATTATCTTTGCATCCGGAAATCACCTTATGGAAGACTATTTCCCAACAGCGCAATACATATGGTAAAGGAGGTACAGTTAAGGGTAGAACCGCAGTTCGCGTATAACGAACAGGTGCTTAAGGAGACCGTTTCGCGGCAGTGCGGGCTTGACGTGCGCACCATCACGGCAGTCAGAACGCTCAAGCGGAGCATTGACGCCCGCCAGCGTACCATATTCATAAACCTGACCCTGAGGGTTTTCGTTAATGAGCAGCCCCCAAAGGATGAATTCACCCGCATAGACTATAAGCCCGTTGACGGCAAGCCCACGGTTGTAGTGGTGGGAGCCGGCCCCGGCGGACTCTTTGCAGCACTGCGCCTGATAGAACTCGGTTTACGGCCCATAGTGCTGGAGCGCGGCAAGAACGTGCATGACCGCAAGGTGGATATTGCTGCCATAAGCCGCACCCACAAGGTCAACCCTGAGTCCAACTACAGCTTTGGTGAGGGTGGAGCCGGCGCATACTCTGACGGCAAGCTCTACACCCGCAGCAAGAAACGCGGCAGCACAGACCGCATACTGAACATATTCTGCCAGCACGGCGCCAGCCCCACGATATTGTCCGATGCACACCCGCACATAGGCACCGACCGCCTGCCACGCGTAATCGAGAACATCCGCAACACCATCATAAACTGCGGCGGCGAGGTCCATTTTGAGACCCTTATGACCGGTTTCATACTGCAAAGTAATAAGGTAATCGGCGTGGAAGCGGATCATGCAGGCATTAAGCAGCAGTTCATGGGCCCTGTCATACTGGCCACAGGACACAGCGCCCGCGATGTCTATCGCTACTTTGCGCAGTCGGGATTTGGAATTGAAGCCAAGGCTCTGGCCGTAGGATGCCGTCTGGAACATCCTTCGCAACTCATAGACAGCATACAATATCACAACCGCGCAGGCCGCGGAAAGTATCTGCCCGCCGCAGAATACAGTTTTGTGACTCAGGTAAACGGCCGCGGAGTATATAGTTTCTGCATGTGCCCCGGCGGATTCGTGGTTCCGGCCGCATCGGGCCCTCAGCAGATTGTGGTGAACGGCATGTCACCATCGGGCCGAAACTCACGCTGGAGCAACTCCGGAATGGTGGTTGAGACCCGTTTGGAAGATGTGGCCAAGACCGATGCCGATATGCATGACCCGCTCCTGATGATGCGGTTCCAAGAGCAGCTGGAACGTGACTGCTGGCAAGCCGGCAACATGCGCCAGACCGCACCCGCACAGCGAATGGCCGATTTCGTGAACGGCCGCCTGAGTTACGACCTGCCTGAATCATCATATTCACCCGGGCTCATATCATCCCCACTTCATTTCTGGATGCCCAAGTTCGTGACAGAGCGCCTTAAGCAGGGATTCCTGCAGTTCGGAAAGAGCAGTCACGGATTCCTGACCAATGACGCCGTAATGATTGCCGTCGAGACCCGCACATCATCGCCCGTACGCATACCGCGCGACAACGAAACCCTCCAGCACATCGGCCTTGAAGGCCTCTACCCCTGCGGCGAGGGAGCCGGTTACGCCGGCGGCATAGTCTCATCGGCCATAGACGGCGAACGTTGCGCCGAATCCGCTGCCCAATACCTGATACGTTGACAATTGATAGCGTTTAACCATAATAGTATCCTATTTCAATATGAGAAGAATTGCCCGTTGTTTGTATCTGATCGTTCCGTTTTGCGGATTGATATTAACGTTTATGACCGGTTGCGGCGGGAAAAACAGTGCCGCCAATGAAGTGACAGTAAGATTCCGCGACCCGGGCGACAAGCTGTTCCCTATAAAAGATTATTTCCAGATTGACAGGAACGTGAATGTAAAGGCCGATGGTGATTACTTCCTATCGGATATAAATGATGTTTACTTTACTGATGACTTTGCATTCATACTGGATCAACGTCAGGCAGTTTCAAAGGTTGACCTGAAAACAGGACAGATTGTTTCCCAGCTGCGTCAGATAGGGCGCGGGCCCAAGGATTACCTGAATGCAATAAACCTGACCGGCGACGATGAGCATCTGTATCTTCTGGATCTGAGCGGCAAGAGTGTCCATGTTTATGATTATGACCTTAATCATCAGGACAAGTTCAATATTGATTACATACCAAGCCCTTCATCATTCATCAGGACAAAAGACGGTTTCATGATTTTAAATTCCACTGAGACTGACAGTATCGGTATGTTTGTGGTGACAGACAGCCGGTGCCGGAAAACCGAAACCTTCCTGAAGAAAGAACCTGTCCAGGAGGAAGAAGATGATGGTGAAATAATGTTTTTTTCAATTTTCATCGGCAAGTATTTCATGCCTGACTCTCATGGAAATGTAGTCTGTCATAATCCCAATACCGATGAGTTGTTCCTATATGACGGCAAGACCATCAGAAAACTGTGCCAAATTAAGAAGGATGACAGTTTGATAGGTACGCCGGGCGTCTATGTAAAACAGGTCTTCTCGTTGAACGGGAACACGCTGGTAAACTATTTCTGCGGCAAGGGTGCCTGCTATGCCCTGTTTGACAAAAACTACAACTTGATTGAAGAGGGATTAGGTGTAAATGAAGTTCCCTTCTTCCCGATATGCCAGTTGGACAACAAACTTATCACTGCTTTTGTATCGGATGGCCAAGACGAATCAGTGCAGGCACAGATAGTTGTCTACAAGACAAAGTGACCCAAAAGGGATAGTCCCCCTGTGCCGTTTTTTCATTTTCACCACATCGGGTTACAGTTTCACCACAAACAAATGCCAGCGTTTCACTCTCACGCGCGGACGGAGTAATTTTGCGCCGTTTATAATTGAAATGATTGGTAATGAAATTCAATGACGCGAATGTGGTCATTACCGGAGGAGCATCCGGTATTGGCAGGCTCATGGGCCGCATGGCTCTTGAGAGAGGAGCAAGGAAACTTATAATCTGGGATATCAACGAGAAAAACATAGAACTCGTAAAGAGTGAGCTGGCTGCAATAGGCTCAGTTTGCGGCTATAGGGTGGATGTATCGGATAAGGCCTCTATCAAGGAGGTCTACTCCACCACCGTAAAGGAGTGCGGTCCGGTGGATATACTGATCCAATGCGCCGGCATAGTAACCAGCAATGCCACTTTCGATAAGCTGACCACCCCCGATATAGAGCGCACGATGGCAATCAACGCTGTGGCACCCATGAACGTTGCCCACATGGTGTTGCCCGATATGATAGCACGCGACCACGGCCACATATGCAACATAGCATCGGCCGCAGGTATGCTCTCCATGCCCAAGATGAGCGTCTATGCCGCAAGCAAGTGGAGTGTGATAGGATGGTCCGATTCAGTACGCATAGAACTGCACGACATGAAGTCAAAGGTGCGTTTCACCACAGTAGCCCCCTACTTTATCAATACAGGAATGTTTGACGGCGTATCATCGCCCATTTTCCCCATACTTGACCCTGAAAACACTGCACGCAAGATTATCCGCGCCATTGAAAGGAATAAGGATTTCCGCGGCATACCTTTCGGTTTCCATTTCATAAGATTCTGGCAAGCAGTTCTGCCCGTATGCTTGTTTGATTTTGTTTTTGGCACTATCTTTGGAATCTATCACACAATGGATCACTTTACCGGAAGAAGAAAATGACAATTGAGAACACCCCGCAAGAGAGGATTGAGGCAATAATCGCTTCACAGAAAGAGTATTTCAGCACCGGAGCCACGCTTGATGTGGAATTCCGCAAGGAGCAGTTGCGCAAGTTGGCATCGGCCCTGCAGGAGTTTGAGAAACCGTTGGCCGATGCACTTTGGACAGACCTGCACAAATCATTCCAGGAGGCATACCTCACTGAGATAGGGCTTGTAAAGGCCGAGATACGCGAACACCTTAAAGGTGTAAGCCGATGGGCACGCCGTAAACGGGTCCACACACCCCTCACACTCTTTCCTTCAAGTTCTTTCATAGTAAAGGAGCCGTTGGGGTGCGCACTGATAGTATCACCATGGAACTACCCTGTACAGTTGCTGCTCAACCCGCTGGTAGGGGCAATATCAGCAGGTTGCACAGCTGTACTCAAACCCTCTCCTTACGTACCTAACGTATCATCGGTATTAGAGGAGCTGGTCAGTAAAACGTTCCCTGAGAACTACATTGCAGTTGTTCAGGGCAACCGTGAAGTAAACAAGGTGCTGTTCAGCAGCCGCTTTGACATGATATTCTTTACCGGCAGCCCCGCGCTGGGACGCAAGGTAATGGAGGCGGCAGCCCAGAATCTCACCCCCGTAGTTCTGGAACTGGGAGGCAAGAGCCCCTGCATCATTGACAGCAGCGCCAACATCAAGTTGGCAGCCCGCCGCGTAGCCTGGGGCAAGACCCTCAATGCCGGCCAGACTTGCATAGCACCTGACTACATCCTTATTCACGAGGATGTAAAAGAGGCTTTCATAAAAGAGTTTGACACACAAGTAAAGAAACTGCACGGCAAGGAAATCAAGGAGTCACAGCATTTTGTACGCCTAGTCACCGACAAGGCATTTGAACGCGTCAAGAGTTATCTGCAAGACGGCGACATAGTATATGGCGGCCGCACTGACAGCAACACCCGATTCATTGAGCCCACCCTGCTTGACAACGTCAAACCCGATGCTCCCGTAATGACCGATGAGATTTTCGGCCCCATATTCCCCATGATTACCATCAGCCCCCAAAACGGCAGTTTCAAGGATCAGGTGGCTGAATTCATTACCGGCAGGGAGAAGCCGCTCGCATTCTACTATTTTGGCTCTGAGTCCGATGGCTGGGAACTGATACACCGCACATCATCAGGCGGCGGCTGTATAAATGACACCATCATGCACATAGCCAACGGCAACGTACCGTTTGGCGGCGTAGGCAACTCCGGCATGGGGCGCTACCACGGCAAGCAGAGCTTTGATGCCTTCACCCACGAGCGTTCCATAGTGAAAGCACCCACCTGGATAGACCTGCCTTTCCGCTACATGCCCTACAAGTTCTTTGGCATCATAAAGCGGATGATGTAGTCTGTTGATTATTGGCACTATCCGGTCTGAAAAAAATAATGGCGCCCCAAATGGGACGCCATTATTAGTACTCATAACCGGACAATGTTTCAGAACCTGAAGTATATCTCAGCCCATAGCTCAGTATGGCTGGATGATGAACGCTTATCCACATAATTGTACTGTAGCTGAAGCATGAGGTTCTTGTGAATCTGAATATTAGGTGCAATTGAGAATATTGAACTCATGGATTCAGATGTTGCCTGATCACGATAAAAATCATACTTGGTATAGAGTTTGAACCAGTCATTGAACGGAACGCCCACTGCGAGATACCAGCCATCAGCCTCACCGGTACCTGAGAATGTTACAGTTGTTCCATCTGTCTGATAATCACTTATCTTATGACCGTTAGCATGAGCATACTCAAAACGTGCGCTCCAGTCATTGTGCTCATACTTGGCTGATAAGGCCCAACGATTACGGTCAACGGTAACACCGTCTTTCGTAAAATTACCAACCCAACCGAATACACCTACATAGAGATCCTTAATGGGCTGTACCTGCAAAGTTCCGATGACATCTTTTCTGGTGTTTGCATCGGCCGTATTAATACCCTGTCCATTCATGAGTTGGAGTTGGTAATGCAGATAATTATGTCCGTCAACAGCGCTAGGCAGCAAATCACCCTGAATCTGGATACCCTGGTCACGGCCACCCATATTGACCTCACCGCAGTAGTCACCCATACCTGACAGTTTCTTGGTTATCTGTGAATAATCACCGAATCCTACGTTCCATGGGTTGTAGGGATTCTCAAACAGGAATGCACGCTTGAACTGACCTACCTTAACTGAAAATTCTTTCCAGTGAGCCCATTCCAGATAGAAATCCTTCATATGAAAAGAAGCATTGTTTATCTGTACCTGTACGCGATACTTGAAGTCAGAGAGGATGCTTCCGTCCATATACAGACGGACCAGACGCTGGGTGAAACCATCACCATTGTGTTTGCCTGCCTCATCTGAAAATGCATATTTGCCTATAACGTAACCACCCAGTTTAGGAGTAGTGGTAAAATCCGTTATAGCACGTCCGTATTGAAGTTCCTCAGCTGCAGCCGGTAAAATGGTAAGGAACGCTGCAATTGCTGTCAAAAATAGTTTTTTCATATAGTGTATATCAATAAGTTACAAACGGGAATATCTTAGTAAGCCAGAAGAAGCCCAACGTAAAGCCGATAGCTCCAATGATAATACCAACCTTGGCCATATCCTTGGTCTGAACCAGGCCGGTACTTGACGCGATAGCGTTTGGAGGCGTAGAGATGGGGAACAGCATGGCTATTGATGCACATACGGCAATGAATGAAATCATGGCGTGTGTACCGCCGAAAGCCAGGAACGATGCGTTATTTGAAGCTGTAGGATCAGCCATACCCTCTGCAACGACTATCAGGATAGGAATGAGCAGGGCTGCGGTAGCCGAGTTGCTGATAAAGTTGGAGAGGAAGTAGCAAACCAGACCTGCAATGATGAGCACAGAAAGCACGCTCATTGAACCGAACGGTATTGCAGAGATAAGTGTCTTGGCCAGACCGCTTCCCTGCAGGGCGGTACCTAAGGCGAATCCGCCGGCAACCAACCAGAGCACTGTCCAGTTAATCTCCTTGATATCATCCTTGGTGAATATACCTGTCATGGTAAGTACACCTAACGGGATAAGTGCAACAACGTTTGAGTTGATACCGGTAAGGCTCTCAGTAGCCCACAGCAGGATGGTGCCGATAAAGGTAATCCATACCACATATGTCTTCCAGTCAACAGGACGCTTGTTCTCCGGAATGTTGAGTTCCAGTTTCTTGGTCTTGAAGGGGAACAGAAGCTGAAGCAACACCCAAGCTACCAGAATCATGATCAGCACGAAAGGTATCATTCTCATGGACCATTCGGAGAACGTAACTTCATAGCCTGACTCAGCAAGGAAACGTACAGCGGTAGCGTTAGGAGGTGTACCGATGGGGGTACCTATACCGCCTATGTTGGCTGCAACAGGTATGGCCAGTGAAAGACCGATGCGGCCCTTGTCATCGGAAGGAAGTACCTGAAGCACCGGGGCCAGGAAAGCCAGCATCATAGCGGCGGTGGCTGTATTGGACATGAACATGGAGAATATTGCAATGACTACAAGGAATCCAAGCAGTACCATGCTGGGCTTGGTGCCGAAAGGCTTGAGCAGGATTCTGGCCAATGTAACGTCAAGGCCGTATTTCTCAGCCATGATAGCCAGCACGAATCCGCCCATGAACAGCATCACGACAGGATCGGCAAATGATGCCATCAGGCTCTTGTAGCTAACCAGAGTGCCGTACTTGGCATCACACAGGAAACCAATACCTTTATCAGAAATTGTCAGCAATGTAAGGACTATCAGCAACAGTGAAGTGGTCCAGTTGGGGATGATCTCAAACATCCACATCAGTGCTGCAAATACGAACAACGCAATCACACGCTGCTGGACGACTGTAAGCGCTTCAATGCCGTAGAAATCCACGGGCACAAGCCAAAGGAAAAGGGTCACTGCCAGCACGACAGGCAGGAGGACGCACATCTTGAAATTAAATTTCTTGTTACTCATATGCAGGTTTGTCATTTAAATCTGATATCGGCTGGGATATTCTCAATACCCAGATTCATAAGGTCGGCATCATAGTTGGCGCTGCGCTTTGAGTAACGTTTCTCAAAGCTTGTGGCAAATTCTCCGTCACCTGTGGCTTGTGTCTTGAGCACAAGTGCGGTGAGATCAGAAAGGGCGGCCTCCATCTTGGCAAGGTCAAGAGAGTAGTGACCTGATTCCTTGCGTTGGAAAGCACCGGCCTCCAGGAGATAGTTGTAGATGATTATGCCGGCACGGCCCAGAGAGGAACCCTCGCCAAACCTCTCAGAACGCACCAACGACGCAAAGAATGTAACCAGAGCATCCTCCTTGGTAAAGAGGTGACGTATATCATAGTGGTTCTGAAGCTTGCATACAAGCAACACTCCAGCGGCGTTGGCCTTTATCTCTTCAAAGGTGGGTGCTGCACTTCCAAGTGCATCCTCTACGCTACCCTTTCCATTTACGGTTTCCTTTACACCCAGTCCATGTGCAACCTCGCGGAACACTATGTTCCAGAAGAACGCATCACGTGAAAGATGCTGCTTGGCATCTGACTCCAACAGCACATCACCTGTAGGATAGACTATATGGTTGTATTTGGCATCGATTACGTTCTCAAGCAGAATGGTGCGGGTACCTCTGTCGCGCTGGACATCGGCATCAAAAGGAAGGTTCAGGGCTATCACCTTGATTCCGGCATTGGCCTTGCCTGCGTAATAAAGTGCATTGCATGAGAATATGTTTGAACCGGCACCCGGCTGGAAGGTCTTATAAGCCTCATCGCCAGGAAGATCCTGCTGGAACTCATTTATGCGTGATACATACTGCATCAGCTCAGCAGTGCGCTCCTCATTCTTGAGCAGCACGAATGCCTCATATGAACGTTTGTTACCCATCAGCTGGTCATCGGCAGCCTCATTGGGGCCAACCACAAGGTCCATCTTGCTGTCATCCATATCCAGCCATGCCATTGCGCTCTCGTAATAGTTGTCTGAGCGGAGAGCATCAGCCTTGGCCAGAAGATACTTCTTTACGCTGGGCTTGATGGTGATATCGGCAGCTGCAGTCAGGTAGTTTGCAATCTTGTCTATATGCTGCTTGTAGGCATCATGATACCAAACGGTTTCAAGAGAACCATCGGCTGCACGACGTATAAGCGTATAAGGGCTGTTCTTGTCTGGGTTATCCCAGGCGTCAAACTCAGCCTTTGTCATATCTGCAGGATAGAATCCGGCACCGGGCAGGCAGTCAGCATAACCATCTACGAATGATTTACCGGTGCTGCGGTCCCAGGGACCATAGTTGATTTCAGCAAAAGTCTTCTGATACGGATCAGCAATACCGTTCAGCAAGGAGTCCTTTTTTCCGAAATACTGTTCCCAATAGATTGCATCCACCTCATCGGCGATAAAACGGTAGAGATTGAGTACCTCCTTTCCGTTGTCAGAGATACCGCTCAAGTCTGGTGTCTCAAATTCAACTACTGCATAATCAGCCACTTTACGTGCAAAAGGAGACTTTACGGTCTTGTTGCATGAGGCCATGGCTATCATTGCAATAACGGCTATCAATATTGTCTTTTTCATACTATTTTTAGTATCAGTACCTACTGATCTTTTAATTAGCGTGCAAAATTATACAGAACTTACGCTATTTTTTATTGATGACTATGGATTATTTCGATAAAATTATTCGTTTATATCGATAAATATTATATCTTTGCATATACAATCATTTTTTATGGAACTGAGGCAGTTGAGATACTTTGTTGAGGTGGCCAGATTAAAGAGTTACTCTTTGGCATCAAAGACACTTTTTATCACTCAAAGTACCATTTCACAACAAATTAGCAAACTTGAAGAGGAACTGGGCGTAGAACTGTTGGCGCGCGATACACGCCATGTAGCCCTTAGTGATTACGGAGAACAGTTTTATCCATGCGCATTGCAGGTGCTTGAAGATGCAAGGGCCGGTACTGACCGCATCCGGGATGTCATGAACCTTCATGTAGGTACACTCAGCGTGGGCTCCACCTATGCCTTCAGTCCGTTGTTAAAACAGACGGTTTTGGATTTTTACCGTCAGTTTCCCACCATAAAGCTCAATATCATTATCACGTCAAAAGAGGAGCTCATGCAGAAAATGCTGGATCGTGAGCTGGATCTGGCACTAACATACAAATCACCTGTGGGTGATGAACGCATTGAGTCACACCAGCTTTTCCAAAGCCGCCTCTGCCTTATCGGACGAATAGGAACGCTTAAAGGACTTGGAAAGGAGGTTACGGTACAGGAACTGTCCCGTTATCCGCTTGCATTGCCGTCAAAAGGCCTGCAATCAAGAGACACAGTAGATTCCATGCTTTATACTGAGGATGTCAATCTTGATATACGCCTTGAAATAAACAGTGTACGTTCTCTGCTTGACCTGGTAGCCAACAGCTCACTGGCAACCATGCTCTCTGAGGAGGCAATCCAAGGCGAAAAAGGTTTGGAAGCAATCCCGATAGCACATCCTGACGGCAGAATGGACGGTTGTTACCACTACCTCAAGGGTTCTTACCACAAAATGTCCGCTAAAAAATTCGTAGAGCTACTTAAGCAGCGCAACACTTCCAACCACAACTATAAGTTACAATAAAAAAATGGCCCAAAGGGGACAGTCCCCAATGGGCCATTTTTACATCTGTATGATTACTCCTCTGAGAAGA
Organism: uncultured Bacteroidales bacterium; assembly: GCA_902774275.1. Lineage (GTDB taxonomy): Bacteria > Bacteroidota > Bacteroidia > Bacteroidales > Bacteroidaceae > Colenecus. The sequence goes on along the minus strand of CACYHN010000049.1, from coordinate 4,047 downwards.
GAGCGGTTGAGAGGTAGCGCTCACCGGTATCAGGCAGCAGGACAAACACGTTCTTGCCAGCAAACTCCGGACGTGAAGCGACTACGCTTGCTGCGTATGCGGCGGCACCGCTTGAGATACCCACCAGCAGGCCCTCTTCCTTAGCCAGGGCACGTGCAGTCTCAAAAGCATCCTCGTTTGCTACAGGCAGAATCTCATCAACTATATCGCGGTTAAAGTTATTGGGCACGAATCCGGCACCGATTCCCTGAATCTTGTGGGGACCGCTGGGGTTACCGCTCAATACTGCCGATGAAGCAGGCTCAACTGCTATGACCTTTGCATTGGGGAAAGCCTCCTTGATTGCCTTTGCTGAACCGCTAACCGTACCGCCGGTACCTACACCTGCAATGAAAGCGTCAACCTGAATACCAGATTCCTTTGCATCGGTCACAATCTCCTTACCGGTGGTCTTGGCATGAATCTCAGGGTTGCTGGGATTGTTGAACTGCTGCAGGATAACTGCTCCAGGGATGGAATCACGCAGTTCCTCTGCTTTAGCAATGGCGCCCTTCATGCCTGTTGCACCCGGAGTGAGCACGATCTCTGTTCCATAAGCAGCGGCCAGCTTGCGGCGCTCTATGCTCATGGTCTCAGGCATGGTAAGTATTACCTTATATCCTTTTACTGCACCTACCAATGACAGACCAACGCCTGTGTTGCCTGATGTAGGCTCTATGATTGTACCGCCCTGCTTAAGGATACCCTTCTTCTCAGCATCCTCAATCATAGCAAGTGCTATACGGTCCTTGACAGATCCGCCGGGGTTAAAGAATTCAACCTTGGCTACGATGTTTCCCTTAATGCCGCGCTTGGCAGCGAACTTGTTTAACTTAACTGTCGGGGTCTTACCGATCAGTTCTGTAATTGTACTGTAAATTGCCATAGTTTTGTGTATTTTGTTCTGTTTGTTTCTGTTTTCGGTGCAAAGTTATGGCCAACGGAAACAACGAACAAAGAAATTACAAAAACAAGAAAATCATTCTATTTACCACAATTATAGCAGTTGTTTCATTCTAGAATGACACAAAAGGGACTGTCCCCAATGGGTCATTTTGCTGTTGAGACCGCAGCAGTGGGCGGAAGCTGATGATTGCGGGCATCGGTAGCTATTACTACACTCTGCGCCAACTCACGGAACGCCATACCAGTCATAGTATCCAGATTGAGTGCCACCGGCTCACCATTGTCACCACCCTCGCAGATACTCTGTACAATAGGAATCTGTCCAAGCAGAGGGACCTTCAACTCCTCAGCCAGACGCTTGCACCCCTCCTTTCCAAAGAGGTAGTACTTGTTCTCAGGCAGTTCAGCAGGTATAAACCAGGCCATATTCTCAACCAGCCCCAGAACAGGTACGTTCACCTTCTCATTACGGAACATGTCAATACCCTTGCGCGCATCGGCCAATGCAACCTCCTGTGGCGTACTTACTATAACCGCACCGGTGATACCCAATGTCTGCACAAGAGTGAGGTGAATATCGCTTGTACCGGGAGGCATGTCTATGACAAAGTAATCCAGCTCACCCCAATCAGCATCGGCAATAAGCTGCTTGAGCGCATTGCTGGCCATGGCACCACGCCACAGCACTGCCTGCTCCGGATCCACAAAAAAGCCTATTGAAAGAAGCTTTATTCCGTACTGCTCAACCGGCACAATCATGTCACGGCCATCCTTGCTCTCCGCATACGGTCGAGCATCCTCAGTACGGAACATCTTGGGCATTGAAGGGCCGAAAATATCGGCATCCAGCAGACCCACCTTATAACCCAGTCCAGCCAGAGCAACAGCCAGGTTGGCAGCTACAGTTGACTTGCCAACACCACCCTTGCCCGATGCCACAGCGATGATGTTCTTTACATCCGGCAGCAGTTCCGGGCCCTCAGGACGCGGAGTTTCTCAAATATCAGTGAGAACGATACGCTGTTACCGTCAATACGGATATCGTCCTCCAGCATCTCCATAGAGATGATGTCCTTGCCCGTGCCCGGATAGCGCACCGTCTGCAAGGCCTCCTTTATCAAATTCGGATATAGTGCCATAGTGTATGCAAAGTTATAGTAAAGTTTAACCAGCGAGCGTACAACAGAAACATTTTTGGGGTATCGGTATCAGAAACCATAGACGCCCGTGTCTCTGTGAACGGGAGGGGCCCGCCGCGAAGCGGTGGGAGGGATAGCGCGAAGCGCGTAGTTTAGGATACTGATACCCCAAAAATGTTTCTGTTGTACTACTTTCCAACTTGGAGAGTACTGCGTTTGGTGCGGCCGTAGCTGCGGTAGTCGTCCAGTTCTATCTCGATGTCAGGTTCTGACAGTTCACCATCAGCCGGCAGGTTGAAGACGATGTACTTGATGGTCTTGCCCCGCTCCAGCCACTGCTCCTCATAATGTGTCTTGATGGAGAGGATATGATCCGCATCACCGCTGGCATAAAGGTCATCAGTACGGAACTCCACCGGCAGATGGTTATGGTCAACCATCGCGCAGGTATAGGTGTACATAAAGTTGCTATCAGTCTTAAGATGAATCTTGCCACCGGGCTTAAGAATTCGGCGATACCGCTCCATAAACCATGTCGAGGTCAAGCGCTTGGTAGCCTTCTTCATCTGAGGGTCAGGGAACGTGAGCCATATCTCACTAACCTCACCCGGCGCAAAGAACCGATCAATAAGCTCTATCACCGTACGCAGGAAAGCTACATTCTTCATACCGGCCTCAAATGACATCTTGGCCCCCGACCACATACGTGCGCCCTTAATGTCAACGCCTATGAAGTTCTTGTCAGGATAAAGCCCAGCTAAACCCACAGTATATTCACCATGACCGCAGCCCAGTTCAAGCACAATAGGCCCGTCATTATGAAAGAAGGAGCTGTTCCAGCAGCCCCTCATTTCAAACGGGACATCCTCACGGAACGAACCAGCCGGCTCGAACACGTGCGGATAGGTCCGCATATCGGCAAACTTGGCCAGTTTACCTTTCCCCATATCAGATGTCCAGAACGGTTACCCAGCCGTGAGTATCGGGAGCATCACCATACTGGATGGCGCGCAGCTGATGGTAAAGACCTGTAAGTACAGGACCCGGCTTGCCGTCACCTATTACATATGACTTGCCAAGCTCGATATCGTCAATGCGTGAGATAGGTGAGATTACGGCTGCAGTACCGCAGGCACCGGCCTCACTCATCTCGTTCAGTTCCTCCAGAGGTACAGGACGGCACTCAACAGTCATGCCGTTGTCCTTGGCAAGCTGCTGCAGGCTCTTGTTAGTGATTGAAGGCAGTATTGACTCTGACTTGGGAGTGATGTAGCTGTTACCCTTAATGCCGATAAAGTTGGCGGCACCGCACTCATCGATGTACTTCTTCTCCTTGGCGTCCAGATAGAACTCACTTCCGTACCCCTTCTCATGAGCAATATTGTGGGCAAACAGGCTGGCAGCATAGTTACCGCCTACCTTGTACTTACCCATGCCAAGAGGAGCTGAACGGTCATAAGAACGAACCAATGCATATGCGTTAGCTGCAAAACCGCCCTTGAAGTACGGACCTACAGGCATAACGAATATCAGGAACATATACTCTTTGGCTGGCTTTACACCAATCTCTGCGCCGGTACCCACCAACAGCGGGCGGATGTACAGCGAAGCACCGCTCTCATAAGGAGGAATGAACTCCTTGTTGAGCTCGATCACACGCTTTACCATCTTGCAGAATGTCTCGGTAGGAAGCTCGGGCATCATGGTAGCACGACAGGTGCTCTGCATACGCTCGGCATTGGCCTCCATACGGAACACTCGTACCTTGCCATCCTTGCCGCGGAAAGCCTTCAGGCCCTCAAAAGCCTCCTGACCGTAGTGCAGGCAGGTGGCGGCGATATGCATAGGTACATACTCGGAGTCAGATTCCTCAATCTCACCCCATTTTCCGTCTTTAAACCAAATTCTGAGATTCCAATTGGTCTTCATGTAACCAAAGGAAAGATTGGCCCAGTCAAGTTCT
>CACYHN010000048.1 GCA_902774275.1 uncultured Bacteroidales bacterium | reverse complement strand
CCGCATGGGCTATGTATTCCTGGTACTGGTGGCTATCTTTATCCCCATGTCACTGCTCAACAAGAAGAATGTCGTCAAGGCCGATGTTCTTGACCAGCATACCATCAACGCTCAGATGAAGTGGTCTTCAATACTCTTCACCATTGCCGCTATCTGCCTGGTATTTGCAGTTTACGGCGTTATCGATCCGGTTCTGCGCGGATGGGGCTTTGAGGCTATGTTCTTCCTGGCAGCTATACTGGCCGTTCTGGGTATTTACCTGCGTTCAAATGCCAAGGATAAGGTTCAGGATGCCAAGGCTGTTGGTATTGACCTGGAACTCTTCCGCACCGACAGGACATTCAATCTGGGTGCACTGGGTGTAATCGTGATTCTGGTTATCCTTTATGTAAGTCTCTGGTAATATGCTTGAGGAACTTAAACAAAAGGTATTCAAGGCCAACCTTGACCTGGTAAAGCAGGGGTTGGTTATATTTACCTGGGGTAACGTATCGGGCATAGACCGCGAGAAGGGCCTTGTAGTAATCAAGCCAAGCGGCGTGAGCTATGACGAGATGAAAGCCTCTGATATGGTTGTTGTCTCCCTCGAAACCGGCAAGGTTGTCGAGGGGGACCTCAATCCTTCATCGGACACCCCCACACACCTTGTACTGTACAGGGCATTCCCCAATATCCAGGGCGTGGTACACACCCACTCCACCTATGCAACAGCCTTTGCGCAGGCCGGCCGTGACATTCCCAACATAGGAACCACACATGCTGACTATTTCTACAAGGACATACCTTGCACGCGCGATATGACTGAGGCTGAGGTTAAGGGACAGTATGAACTGGAGACAGGTAATGTAATTGTGGATGAGATACTTAACATCCGCAAGATCAACCCTGACCATACCCCAGCCGTACTGGTCAAGAACCATGGCCCGTTCTCTTGGGGAACATCACCAGACAACGCTGTTTACAACGCCAAGGTGATGGAGCAGTGCGCCAAGATGGCGTTCGTGGCTCTGTCAGTTAATCCTGACTTAACTATGAATCCGCTTCTTATTGAGAAGCACTATAGCCGTAAGCATGGACCAAATGCTTACTACGGCCAGAAAAAACATTAATAACCATAATTGAAAATTGAAAATTGAAAATTGAAAATTAATACGTTAGAACCTGCGTAAAATAACACGCACCGCATGGTAAATTTTCATTTTTCAATTTTCAATTTTCAATTCAAAAAACTAACATTATGTTTGAGAATAATGAAATTTGGTGGGTAACTGGAGCTCAGTTACTTTACGGAGGTGACGCAGTAGTAGCAGTTGACGGTCACTCAAAGGAGATGGTTGACGGTCTGAACAAGAGCGGTAACATCCCAGTTAAGATAGTATATAAAGGTACTGCAAACAGCAGTAAGGAGGTTGAGGCCGTAATGAAGGCAGCCAACAATGATGAGAAGTGCATAGGTATCATCACCTGGATGCACACATTCAGCCCCGCCAAGATGTGGATCAAGGGTCTGCAGGCTCTTGAGAAGCCTCTGCTCCACTTCCATACCCAGTACAACACAGATATTCCATGGGATACCATCGATATGGACTTCATGAACCTGAACCAGAGCGCTCACGGTGATATCGAGTTCGGTCATATCTGCACACGCATGCGTGTTGCCCGTAAGGTTGTAGTTGGTCACTGGAAGAGTGCCGAAGCCCAGAAGCAGATTGCCGTTTGGGCCCGCGCCGCTGCCGGCCGTGCCGATGCACACAATGTACGCTGCCTTATGTTCGGTATGAACATGAACAACGTAGCTGTTACCGACGGTGACCGCGTTGAGTTTGAGCAGCGCATGGGTTATCATGTAGATTACTATCCCGTATCATCACTGATGGAGTACTTCAAGAAGGTGACCGATGCTGAGGCTGACGCACTTGTTGAGGAGTACAAAAAGCTCTACACCATCAAGATTGATGAGAGCGGTGAGAAGGTATATTGGGAGAAGGTAAAGAACTCAGCCAAGGCTGAGATAGCTCTGCGCCGCGTGCTCAAGGATGAGAACGCTACCGCTTTCACCACTAACTTTGATGACCTGGGTGATGCCGATATAGATGCTCCTGATTTCTGCGGATTCGATCAGATTCCGGGCCTGGCATCACAGCGCCTGATGCAGGAGGGTTATGGTTTCGGTGCTGAGGGTGACTGGAAGACAGCTTGCCTGTACCGTACACTCTGGGTTATGAACCAGGGCCTGGCCAAGGGTTGCTCATTCCTGGAGGACTACACCCTGAACTTTGCCGCTGACTGCACATCAAGCCTGCAGAGCCACATGCTGGAGATCTGCCCGCTCATTGCCAGCAGCAAGCCCAAGCTGGAGGTTCATTTCCTTGGCATCGGCATACGTAAGCAGCAGACCGCACGTCTGGTGTTCACATCCAAGACCGGTTTCGGTATCAAGGCTACAGTTGTTGACCTGGGTAACCGTTTCCGTCTTATCACCAGCGAGGTTGAATGCATCGAACCCAAACCAATGCCCAAGCTGCCGGTTGCATCGGCCCTCTGGGTTCCGCAGCCTACATTTGAGATTGGCGCAGGTGCATGGATACTGGCCGGTGGTACACACCACAGTGCTTTCTCATATGACATCACTGCTGAGTACTGGGAGGATTTTGCCGAGATGTGCGACATAGAGTACATCAACATTGACAAGAACACTACCATCAGCAACTTCAAGCAGCAGCTCCGTAACAACGAGGTTTACTACATGCTTAACAAAGCTCTGAAGTAATATGAACGCACGTAAAACTATAGAAGCCGGTCGCGCCGTTCTGGGTATAGAATTCGGCAGTACACGTATCAAGGCGGTACTGATTGATGAGGACCAGAGACCGATAGCCCAGGGTAGTCATACCTGGGAGAACCAGCTCGTGGACGGTCTGTGGACCTACAGCAACGAGACTATATGGTACGGCCTGCAGGACTGCTATTCCAATCTCCGTGCCGATGTACGCAATCAGTATGACGTAGAGATTGAGAACTTGGCAGCCATAGGTATCAGCGCCATGATGCACGGCTATATGGCTTTCAACCGTGAGGGTCATCTGCTGGCACCTTTCCGCACCTGGCGTAACACCAACACCGGTGAGGCCGCCGCTGTACTGTCAAACCTTTTTGTATATAACATTCCTCTGCGTTGGAGCATCTCTCACCTCTATCAGGCTATACTGAACGGCGAGGAGCATGTACCGCAGATTGCTTTTCTGACCACCCTTGCAGGTTACATCCACTGGAAACTTACAGGTGAGAAGGTGCTGGGCATCGGTGATGCATCAGGTATGATTCCTGTTGATCCCGAGACCAAGACCTATCGTGCTGACATGGTGGAGAAGTTTGACAAGCTCGTTGCTCCCAAGGGTTATCCCTGGAAGCTGGGTGATATTCTCCCCAAAGTTCTTATGGCAGGTGACAAAGCTGGTGTCCTTACTGAGATTGGAGCCAAGCATCTGGACGTATCGGGCCATTTGAAAGCCGGTATTCCGTTCTGCCCGCCAGAGGGAGATGCCGGTACCGGTATGGTGGCAACAAACTCAGTTAAGCCACGCACCGGTAACGTATCGGCCGGAACATCATCATTCTCAATGATTGTGCTGGAGAAGGATCTTAAGAAACCTCATGAGGTTATTGATATCGTGACCACTCCCGATGGCAGTCCTGTGGCTATGGTTCACTGCAACAACTGCACCAGTGACCTGAACGCATGGGTTAACCTGTTCAAGGAGTTTCAGGAGGTTATGGGTATGTCCGTTGATATGGGTAAGATCTTTACAAACCTGTTCAACACTGCTCTCAAGGGTGACCCGGACTGCGGTGGCATTATCAGTTACAACTACGTATCAGGTGAGCCTGTTACCGGTTTTGCCGATGGACGCCCGCTGTTTGTACGTTCTGCCAATGACACATTCAACCTGTCAAACTTCATGCGTGCCGTGATTAGCGGTGCTGTAGGCGTGCTCAAGATAGGTAATGACATCCTGTTCAAGGAGGAGAAGATCAAGGTGGACCGTATTACCGGTCACGGCGGTCTGTTCACCACTCCTGGCGTTGGCCAGCGTATTCTGGGCGCCGCTCTGAACTCACCTATCTACTGCATGAAGACAGCCGGCGAAGGCGGTCCGTGGGGTATGGCTATCCTGGCTTCATACCTTATCAACGGCAAGAAGAACCAGAGTCTGTCTGAGTACCTTGACCAGGAAGTGTTTGCCGGCGATACAGGTACATCGGTAGCTCCTACCCATGAGGACGTAGCTGGATTCAATGCTTATATTGAGAACTACAAGCAGTGCTTCCCGATTGAAGAGGCTGCTGTCAAATTCAAGAAATGATACCATTGGGGTCTGTCCCCTTTGGTACTCTTTTTGAAAAATGGTACCAAAGGGGACAGACCCCAATGGTACATTTTTGGAAATCAACCTAAACACTAACAATTATGAAGAAATTTTCCTTTAAGCTGTTTGCACTGGCTGCAGCAATGGTTTGCTGCATGTCGGCCGGCGCTGCAAAGCCCAATTTCCCGCTTCTGGACAGCGCTCCCTATGACACTGTTATCGATGGTCAGAAGGTTGCCCTTTATACTATTAAAAAAGGTAAGGTGGCTGCACAGATCATCAACTACGGCGGTTTCGTGGTAGGTCTCTACTCACCTGACAAGAACGGTGAGTATGCAAATCTGGTTAACCACTATGATGATATCCATCAGTACATGCGTTATAACATGGGTATGATCGGCCCGGCTCTGGGTCGTTATGCCAACCGTATTGCAAACGGCAAGTTCACTCTGGACGGTGTTGAATACAACATCACCAAGAACAGTGGCCAGCACACTCTGCACGGTGGTTCAAAAGGTTTTGACCATACCGCATGGAAGGTTGTCAAGGCTAAGAAGAACAAGCTCGTCCTGAGTTGCGTTCTGCCCGATGGTCTGGACGGATTCCCCGGCACTCTGACTACCACCCTGACCTACTCCATCACCAAGGATGGCGGCTTGCAGATAAGCTATGAGGCTACTACTGATAAGGCTACTGTTGTAAACCTGTCAAACCACACCTATTTCAACCTGGATGGTACCGGCAACGGTGACATCATGGATCATGAGCTGATGATCAACGCTGCATTCATTACCGAGACTGACCGCAGCAATATACCAACCGGTGACTACGGTTTGGTTGACGGAACACCTTATGACTTCCAGAAACCTGTAAGAATAGGTGACCGTCAGTATTCACCTGCTCCGGCTCAAGGTGGACGTGGCGGATTCGGCGGATTTGGTGGTCAAGTACCTGAGGGTATGGTTCGCAACTATGACAACAACTTCTGCCTTGTTCACGATCAGCAGGGTAAGGTTGAGAAGGTGGCAACCCTCTACTCACCCAAGTCGGGCCGTTTCATGGAGGTTTGGAACAACCATCCGGGACTTCAGGTCTATACCGGTGCACGCACAGCTATCGCACTGGAGTCACAGATGTTCCCTGATTCACCTAACCACGAATCATTCCCCAGCACAACCTTGCGCCCGGGTGAGAAGTATCAGCACACTGTAATCTACAAGCTCTCTGTAAAATGATGCAAAAATGTGGAAAAGGGGACAGTCCCCTTTTCCACATTTTCTCTGATAAGGGCCCTGCTTGCTTTGCTTGCAGGGCTTTTTGATATTTGAGAAAAAAAAACTAATATTGCAGAAGAATAAAAACAAATAATATCATGTGTACAGTAAACATTAAAGTTGATGATGCGGTAATGCGTCGCATCAATCCTAATCTTACTACTCGCGCATTAATCAATAAGTGGTTGCAACAGAAAGTTGATGCCATGATTGAAGATTGTGTTAATGAGACCTCATTACCTCCTTTCTCCTATGAACGTGAAACAATGATGGCTGTTTGCGATCAACGTATGGACGATATTCTTTCCGGTCGTTCGACTACAATTCCCCATGAACAAGTAATAAGTAGAATAGACGAAAAATACAATTTATGACAATCGAATGGTCCCAAGGCGCATTCAGTGATTATGATGAAATAATTAATTACATAATCAGCGGATTTGGTTTGCGCGCCGCAAGAGACTTCAGAACAAAACTATTGGAAAACATCAACGTTTTGAGAGAACAACCTTTTGCCGGAAAAGAAGAATACACAAATCCTAATACAAAAATTGAGTATCGTAATCTAGTATGTAAGTATTATAGCATAATATACACACTTATTGGAGAGAGAATTATTATCGTCTCATTCTGGAATAATCGCAAGAATCCTGATACTCTCCACAACATGCTGGATCAAATGGAATAAAAAAAATGTTAAATACTTGTAGGAGAAAAAAATAACAATTTACTTTGTGATGCAAAGTACTTTTAAGCCTTTATTTCACAACATAAATAACGTTAACAAATTAATTCTTAGATTATTATTATGAAAAAGATTATCAATTCTGAAAGAGCAACATTATTTACTGTTATGTTCTGCTCTATCATATTAGTCAGTTGCTCAAACAGTAATTCTATCTCCCCAAATAACACTGATGACAATAAAACATTCCAAACATTCATTGACGTAGATCCCAATAGTGAAACGAGAACAGATTTAGAGAAAGAACTGTTCAAAGAGGCAACTGACAGATTCTCCAGCAAGATGATAGTTAACGAGGATGGTACGATGACATTGATTGAGGGCACTACCGCTGATGATTTGCAGATAAGTCCAGAGCTCTTTGAACTATTCAATAATGTTCTTGACATCTATAATGAGAAGCCAACTCCTATACCTTATTCAAACCAACAATAACAACGTACATCATTTAATATATAGAATATGAAAGAACAGGAGATTAAGGAGACACTGAGTGATATCAGGGAGATGATGGAGCGGTCACAGAAGGTTATGTTTCTGGATGGGACGGCTGGAATAGTTGCTGCAGTTTGGGCTTTGCTCGGGGCTGTGGCAGTCAGTCTGGTTCTTTACGGGACAATAAGTCCGCTTTGGGGGGCTTGGATCAATCCAATAAGGCATTTTGACTGGAGTACATTCCTTATTGTGGCCATTATTTGCGCTGCTGTTTTCTGTGCTGCATTCCTGACCGTTTGGATTATGTCTAAGCGCAGGGCGGAGCGTTACGGCATGGAATTCAAACTCGATGCAGGGACAAGGCGCCTGTTGGGCAATTTCTTCACGGCAATGGTGGCGGGCGGATTGGTTTGCCTTACGCCTCTTTTCAACGGGTTGTGGAATATGATTCCAGGCTTTATGCTGTTGTTCTACGGTCTGGCTCTGGTGCTCATTTCCCCTATCGCATTCAGGATTTCCATTACCAAGTATTTTGGATACGCTGAGATTGCCCTTGGAATTGCGGCATTGGCATTTACTCCTTTTGGCATGATGTTCTGGACCATCGGGTTCTGCATTCTGCACCTTATCTGGGGCATATGGTTCAAAATCTGGTTTGACCGCAAACAATAATGTCCGATGACCGCTATTGAGAATCTTGACAAGGCGTTTGAGAGCCGCGTGCGGCTGGGGATAATGTCGGTGCTGACCGCATCCGGGCAGGCCGATTTCAACACCCTAAAGGGGATGCTGGGTGTATCGGACGGCAATCTGGCAAGCCATATACGGGCGCTGGAGGACCTGGGGTACATTGAGACACAGAAGCAGTTCATCGGCCGTAAACCCAACACCTCCTACTCCGTAACTGATGCCGGCCGGGAAGCATTCAGTGCGCATATTGAAGCATTAAGTTCACTCCTTGGTCTAAAATAATACTGAAAACATCATGTGGGAATCAATAAAAAAGACATTCACTAGTTATATACGTTTCTGCGGCAGAGCCGACCGCAGAGAATTCTGGGTATGGACCTTGGTCATGCTGGCAATATCATTTGCATTTTTCTGCGTATTGGCTCCAATAGCCTTACTGTTCGAGCACGCGCAAAATCCGGTTTTATCAGATATCTTTACCTTAACCATTTCGCTGTTTGGACTGTTCTGGTCCGTAATGTTCTTTCCTACACTCACAGTTACGGTACGCCGCCTGCGTGATGCGGGTATAACTCCTTGGCTGCTCCTTATTCCTGCAGCATTGGGCGTATTCACAATCCTAGTTATTTTTGATCAGGCTCTATACAATATGGATCCCAGCACCCCGCCCTACTACTCTGGAGTCTTTGCCTTCATTCTGACATGCATCACAGCATTGGTGGGCGTTACTTTTCTGATTCTTTTCTGCCTACCCTCAAAAAAGAAACTTTAATGAAAGCACAGGATAACAGCGAACATAAGGAGGCCGATAACAAGACCGGATGTGGAGGGTGTCTAAGGAATGTGTTGATAATACTTATCGGCCTGGTTCTATTTATAGTCATTTACGATAGGATAACAGTAAACAGATACAAGAAGAATCCTACCGGAGCACAGAAGGAGGTTGTTGAAGGTTATGCTGGTGTTGAATTTCCACCTTATAGATTGGTAGAGACCATATTGAGCCCCGAGAAAGGAAGATTTGAATACGTTGATACCCTCAAGATGGAATTCCTTACCACACCTGATTCCGCATTCTATGAAGCAATCAGAACTGCATGCAGGAATGAATATCTTTTGGGAAGCGGCAAGAACCAGACAAAATATAAGCCATGGTATTTCAATGAAGAAAAAAACAAATTCCATTTCAATTTCTGGGCATTCTATAACCAGGCTATATATGATACAGTAAGAAACACTTTCCTATCGAGAGGAGTTCCTAAGGAATTTCTGGCAGGAGACCGGTTATATGAGATTCATCTGCCTGTGGACTCCAAAGAGTGGACAATAGTAACAGGTATTCATTAAAAATCCAATTTAACAGAACAATATGAAAAGAAAAATGTTTTGGTTAACCCCGATAGCTGCATCTATTATCCAACTGGTATTGTCTGCAATAATACTGTTTGTTGTTGAGACTATAAATCCTCCCAAACAGCCGGAAATAAGAATACCAGGAACATGGATCATTCTGGTATTCTGCGGGCTGACAGAAGCCTTAATCGGATATCTTGTATCCCTAACCTATATTAGGACCAATAAACATAGAAACATGATTCTACTCATCTATGGTATTCTCTACTTGGTTTTCAGTATATGTATGGGATTATTAATAGGTGACAACAGCTTAGGTGAGAACGATACCCTTATTTCAATCAGCATATTTATGGTTCCCGCAATATTGTACCTTATCCCGTACATGTACGGAACCATAAGATTCTATGAACCAGACAAACAATAATATGGACAGTTTAAAGGAAAAAATCTTAGGTTTGGCCGAAACTGTAAGACGTGGTATCCAGAGGTTTCCGCTGACGGTAGTATTCGCGTTTGCGCTTACAGTGTGCGCTTTGATTTGGGAGTATAAAGGTTATAACGCCATCAGCAAGGACTGGAGGTTTTTCATGATATGGTATCCGGCTACAGGTATTGCCCTGTCGCTGAGCCTGTCGCTCTGGCTTGAGGAACATGCTGGCAAATCGGGTTATAATATTGCTGCCGCACTGATTCATCTGGTATGGATTGGCGTAAGCGTACTGCTTATGCGGCATATTGACACTATCCATTACGCTCCATACAATTTTGCTGTTGCGGCGTTAATAACTGCTATAGCCTTATCATTAGTGGTGCTCTCTTTCCTTAAGGACAGGACCGATGTGGCCTTCTGGAACTTCAGCCTGCGTTCTGTGGGGGCAGTTGCAACAGCACTTGTGGTAAGTGGTATTGTATGCGGAGGATTGGAACTGCTAATAGTTGCTATCGATAAGCTTTTTGGGGTGTTTGTAAGTTCTCACTGGTACAGCAATGTGGCCATACTCTGTTTCTGTCTGTTGGCTCCTATTCTGGTTATCCAGGGGATTCCCGGCGGCACGATAAAGCATGATGATGAGCCGATACTCATGCCAGGCCTGATAGAGAATGCGGTGACCAAGCTGTTCATGCCTATCGCTGCGGCATACCTTGTCACTCTATACTGCTATGCGGCTAAGATACTGTTTACCTGGCAGCTGCCCGATGGTTGGGTATCGTGGCTGGTTACGGCATCAATGGCGGCTATGGTGATACTATTCATGATGGTATATCCCTATATCGATAAGGCCTCTCAGAGCACATCGGGTTGGAACAGGATGGCGGTCAGGTTCATCACTGACCGTATGCCTCTCCTGATGCTGCCGTTGCTGCTGCTTATGAGCATCGGTATTGCCAGGCGCATATCGGACTACGGGATTACCATACTGCGCGTTTATCTGGTGGCATTCAACCTGTGGTGCTATGCTGTGTGCATAATACTCATCATAAAGCGCCGTGCCGGGATAATGTGGATTCCCGTATCATTGGTGCTGACATTTGCGGTCCTCACACTACTGCCTGTCAACGTATCAACCTGCGTCAGAAAGAATCTCACAAACAAGGTTAATGCCATACTGCAGGATAATGGCTGGAACGGCGCAGCCATGAGCGATGATGAGTACGGCAAGTTTCTGAGTAAACTTGACTCATCTGTATCGCATCAGCTGGACAGCCGCATTGACTATCTCAAAAGTCAGTTCTCACGGCAATCGGTAAACGATATCATTGATACAGGTGTTCTTACCGGACGCATTCCTGAGCACGTTTTTGAGGATGGTAAAGACGGAAACGTGGAGATTCACCGTTATCGCAGCATACTGGGGGAGACAAGTTTCAACCTGCCACAGAATGCATCAAAGATGTGCTTGTACGAGTATAATACCGATTTGGGAAAGAATTGCATAAAGGATGAAATCCTGACGGTAGAACTGCCGGTAGAGTTTGAGCTTAACCGTTCATCAAAGACACTTAAGTATGAGTTCAGCATCCCGCTTTCCCAACTGCGGGCATTGCAGGAAGAGATGACGCCTGACAATATCATTAAGGATGATTTCAATCATGTTGTCAGTCTTACCGGTACGCTTGTGGGGGCATCGGCCAATGACGCACCGGCCAAGGTCACACTGTTCCTTGACACTTTCCACCTGCGCCATGACGGCAAAGAGGGTTACATTCGAGTTACCGGTCCGCTGTTCTTTTAGTGAAAAAAAGTACCAAAGGGGACAGACCCCTTTGGTACCTTTTTACTTACGCTTGTCAATGACCTTGGCGTTCGGATAGGCTGCGGGATTGAAAGTGACCTGATCCTCTGTGACGCCAAATGAAACATCATGTATGGAAATAGATGCAATCATAGCTTTGGTTGAAAGACTGATAGGATAATAAGTGCCTTTCTCCACTACAAGATCCATCTTCTTGGGGTCATTCTTATCCTTGTTGCCCTTTGATTTCTTGCACTTGAAGTACCATGCCTTGTCTGTTTCACTCTGAAGCTTAACGTCATAACCTTTGGTGATTCCGGAGAACATGTCATCGGCATTTGATTCTACTCCTGAATTCTTTGAGGCGTTATCAATTGTGAGTTCATTCTTTTCAGCATCATATGTCCATGTTGTCTCACCGTCGCCCCAGGTAACGGTTTCCGCATCAGCTACACGTCCGCAATATTTATCACCTAAAGACATAATCGTAGTTGAAATATTGCCCACCAGAAGTATTTTTATATCCATAGTCATAACGAGACCTTCATTACGATGCTTCTCAAACTCCGCATCCATACGTGAAATAATCTCCTCTGTTGATTGAGCAAATAATGTCATTACACTCATCATGGCAGTTACCACCAGCACTAATACTTTCTTCATAGTTTTAATATTTAGTCCATGCCTGCGAATATAGTCAAATTTTCCAATTGACACAAAAGGGGCACAAAAGGGACGGTTCTTTTTGTGCCCCTATGACACGGAAAGAACCGTCCTATTATTTTGCGCTATTAGCAGTTAACTCAAAGGGGCACAAAAAGAACCGTCCCCTTTGTGCCCCTCTGGTCAATCAGTGAACAGGGATGCTGTTGACGCGGAGCTGATGGCGACCGCCCTCAAAGGGGGTGTTCAGATACTCGTCCATGATCTTGCGGGCCATATCGTTGTCGATGAATCGGCCGGGCATGACAAGTACGTTGGCGTCATTGTGCTGACGGATAAGGTGAGCTATCTCTGGAATCCAGCAGAGTCCAGCGCGGATGCCCTGATGCTTGTTCAAAGTCATGGAGATTCCCTCTCCACTGCCGCACATGGCTATACCCTTCTCTACCTCACCGTTCTCAATGCCGCGGGCCAGAGCATGGCCGTAGTCAGCATAGTTGCAACTATCGGGAGTATAGGTGCCGTAGTCCTTGAACTCCAGCCCCTTCTCCTTCAAGTATTCAATTACAAACTGCTTCAACGGGAAAGCAGCGTGGTCACTTGCTATTCCTATCATTACTTAAGCAATGACTTTACCTGGTTGTAAACGTTCTCAGCGGTGAAGCCCAACTTCTCATCAAGCACCTTGTAAGGAGCTGAGAAACCGAATGAGCTGAGACCCCAAACCTTACCGCTGGCACCTACCAGACCCTCAAGGGTTACAGGCAGACCTGCAGTGAGACCGAACTTCTTCTTGTTACCGGGCAGGATGCTGCGCTGGTAAGCCTTAGACTGGCTGCGGAACAGACCCTCAGAAGGAACGCTTACGATGCGGCACTTGATACCGTCCTTACGCAGGAGCTCAGCACCAGCAACCAGAGTTGATACCTCTGAACCAGAAGCGAGCAGGATAACGTCAAAGTCAGCGTCTGAACCGGCAACGATGTAAGCACCCTTGGCAGCCTGGCTGTAGTCATTACCTGCGGGCAGAGTCTTGATGTTCTGACGGCTCAGGATAAGGCCTGTGGGTGAAGTGGTATTCTCCATAGCGAGCTTCCAAGCCTGAACAAGCATTGAGTTCTTGCCCTTGTGAGTCTTGAGCTTCTCCATGAGACGGATCTGTGCCTCCTGCTCAACGGGCTCATGTGTAGGACCGTCCTCACCAACGCGGAATGCATCGTGAGTCCAGATGAACTTGACGGGGAGCTCCATGAGGGCAGCCATACGTACGGCGGGCTTCATGTAGTCTGAGAATACAAAGAATGTACCGCAAGCGGGGATAACGCCACCGTGCAGAGCCATACCGATGCAGCAGCAAGCCATTGTAAGCTCGGCAACACCTGCCTGGAAGAATGCACCGCAGAAGTCACCCTTAACCATGTTGGTGGTATATTTGAGGAATCCGTCAGTCTTATCTGAGTTGCTGAGGTCAGCACTTGCGCAGATCATGTTGGGTACCTGCTGAGCGAGCTGACTCAGAACAGCTGCAGAAGCTGAACGTGTGGCGTCATCGGCCTTCTGCTCAACCTTGCTCCAGTCAATCTTGGGAGCCTTGCCGCTGAACCACTCCTTGAGGAGGGCAGCCTTCTCAGGATTAGCCTTCTCCCAAGCAGCCTTGCGGGCATACTTGGCATCCATGATCTTGCGGAGTTCCTTGGCACGGTCAGCATAGAGCTTCTTGACCTCAGGGAATATCTGGAAAGGATTCTCGGGATCACCGCCCAGAGCCTTGATGGTGTTGATGTAAGCATCACCGCCAAGAGGAGCACCGTGAGTCTTGCAGTTACGCTCGTAGCTGGTACCATCGGCCTTGAGGGCGCCCTTACCCATGATGCACTTACCGATGATAAGGGTAGGTTTGCCGTTGGCGTTCTGAGCCATGGTCAGGGCACCGCGGATCTGGTCAACATCGTTACCGTTTATCTCATATACGTTCCAACCCCATGCGCGATACTTGGCGGCAGTGTCCTCAGCAGTTACAACTTTGGTCTCGGTTGAGAGCTGGATATCGTTAGAATCGTAGAACATGATGAGGTTGTCAAGACCCAGAGTACCTGCAATACGGCCGGCGCCCTGTGAGATCTCCTCCTGGATACCACCGTCAGAGATGTAAGCGTAGATCTTGTGGTTCATAACCTCCTCACCCAGTACAGCTGCCAGATGCTTCTCAGCGATAGCGGCACCTACGGCAAATACGTGGCCCTGACCAAGA
>CACYHN010000047.1 GCA_902774275.1 uncultured Bacteroidales bacterium | reverse complement strand
ATATTGAATCCCTGGGCGGTGAGGAATGCCTTGAGTGACTGGTTGTTCTCCTTGGCGAATATCTGCTTGAAATTGGTCTCCAGGCCTATGCAGACAAATGCTATGGAGAAGAATATGTTCTGGAAGTTCTTGGCCAGGCTCTTATAGGCAACGCCGTCGGCGCTCTTGCCGGCAAAGAACAGGCTGAACACGATTGAAGCCACAACCATACCTACAACGAACTTTGGGAAACGTTCCCAGATAACCTTACCCGATGTCTTCTCAACGCCCTTGGTACCGCGCAGTGACCAGTAGAGTGAAATCAGGAATGCTGCAACGCCAATAAGCACGTTCTGGGAGGCCTTTACGATGACGGCAGTGTTACCGGCCTCATCGCCCAGGATTCCGCCCGATGCGGCTACGGCGGCGGTAGTATCGATGGTACCGCCTATCCAGGCACCTGCCACCTGAGCCTGTGCCAGCTCATTGCCGGGGAAGAACAGGGGCAGCAGCCAGTTGCAGAGCAGAGGCATGATGTAAAGCATGGGGATTGCAACCACCATTACAAGTGAAATCACATATGACAGTTTCTTGATTGCGGCACTTACACCGCAGATACTTACTGAGCTGGCCAGCATGGTAGCCATCTCATCATCCACCTTGAACACCTTACGTGAAACCCAGAATCCAAAGTACCATACGCACAGCACCACGATCAGAGCCTGAGCCAGACCGTATGCACCACTCTTGAGCACCTCCTGATAGAGAACAGTGGCACCCAGGCATACTATACCTATCTTTATATAGAACTCACTCTGGATTGCCGGCTTGAGCCAATCAGGCACCTTGAAGCAGTTGCTTATTATAAGGCCCAGTATTACGGCAAACAGCACAGCCTCAAGACCGTATTTCTTGCAGAACGGGATTGTGGCAAGCGCCAGTGACACTACCGTAAGCAGACATATTACAAGAAATGACAGGAATATGCCCTTGAACGGCTTGCCTGTCAATGCCTGCGCAAGATAAAGCAGAGCCAGCACAAATACAAAGATGTATACTGCGCCCAGCCATCCCTGAAGCGATCCTAATGCACTGGCTGACTGCGCAGCCAGGATGCCCGGTATCTTGAAACTGTTCATCACATCAGGGAACAGCACCGACAGAGCCAGCACAATGAAACCCAGAACTACCACGATCCATTCATCGTTCACCAAAGCTTTTCTTGAATTACCCATATAATCAATCTTTTTGGTTAATCATCATTAAACTTCTGCAAAGCAACCTCTTTTTATGGTTATAAGAAACACATTGCGGATTCGGATTGTAAAAATAGTCAATTGGAATTGTAAAAAAACATCCATTTGACAAAAATGAATTCTTTTTTCCGATTATAAGCACTACTTTTGGAAAACGCGAGCTAACCTGAATGCGATGAGTGTTAATACGATAATAACCGTTGAATCCATAATCATAGTGCTGCTGACCGCCGCATTGGCACTATTCGTAATGCTTTTCATAAGGCGTGACAGGGCTTTGCGCAGATTTCTGTTTCCTGATCATCAAATCCCGGCAAACAAGTGCACGGACTCAAGACTGCTAAGGGACCTTCAAACCAAGATGGAGCAGGAACGCGTTTATACCGATTGCACCCTCACCCTTGATAAGCTGGCAAAGCAGTTGGGAACCAACCGTTCCACCCTGTCAAAGGCTATCAACACAGGTCTGGGAGTGAATTTTACCACATATCTGAACAGTTACCGCATAAAGGAAGCCATAAGGATATTCAATGAACAGGCTCATTCTTCATTGACGATGGAATCCATAGGCCAATTGTGCGGATTCAATACACGCCAGGCTTTTCACCGCGCTTTCAAGCATGAAACCGGAATGAACATGCGCCAGTATCTCAAGAAAATAGGCTGAACGCCACGCCGGCATTAACGGCCGTCATTCCAAGCAGGCCCTGCAATACGACATAACGCAGAATCTTTATTCTGAGTAACAGCTAAAAAACAGTTGTGTTTTCCATAAAACAGTTTCTGATTGGAACTGTACACTACTGTTAATACCTTAGCATCGGCATAAACCGTATCATAATGAGACTGGATGTAAAACAGATGTTGGAAAGACGCTCCCGCAGCGGCAAGGTACCACGACTGCTGTTATGGTATCTCAGGCGCCTTTTCCATGAGGATTTCATGAACCGGTTCCTTGAACAGGGATATACAGGAGTGGAATTCTGCAGCAAAGCGCTGGAGTATCTTGGCATTACCATTGAGATTGAAGGCACCATCCCTGACGGAGGCCCATATACATTTGTTTCCAATCACCCTCTTGGAGGTGCCGATGGTCTGGCTCTGCTCTCAATAATAGGACAAAAATCAGATGTAATGCTTCTGGGCAATGATTTCCTGACCAATATTGAAGGGCTCAAAACGATGATTGTCCCTGTAAACAAGATAGGGATGCAGAGCCGCCTGCTCAAGCAAGGGATTGACAATGCCTACAGTGGCGGCACCCATATCCTGGACTTCCCTGCAGGCCAGGTGTCACGCAGGAACCATGGAGTGATACAGGACCGCAAATGGAGCAAGACGTTCCTTAGAAAGAGCATCGAGACCCATCGTGACATAGTGCCCATACATTTTTACGGCACCAACTCACGCCGTTTTTACCGCATGGGCCGCATCCAGCAGATACTTAAACTTAAGTTTCCTCTGGGTATGGTATTCCTGCCCGATGAACTGTACCGCTCACAGGGCAAGACCTACAGGATAGTGATAGGCAAGCCTATTCTTTGGAATACATTTGACCAAAACGGAAATATCAACCAGCAAGTAGAAAAGATAAAACAAACGACATACGCCTTATGAGAAAGATAATAGAACCTGTTGACAAGGAAATACTCAAGTCACAGCTAACCAAGGAGAAGTTCCTGCGTACCACCAACCACGGAGGCAATGAAATCTATGTGGTTGACAACAACAATGCCCCCGATGTAATCCGTGAGATTGGACGTCTGCGTGAAGAGGCTTTCCGCGCCGGAGGCGGTGGTACAGGCCATGAACTGGATATTGACAAGTTTGATACCGATGCGGCATACGGATACAAGCAGCTGGTGCTGTGGGATCCTGACGCAGAGCGTATAATAGGCGGATATCGTTATGTGCTTTGTGATGATATTGTCTATGACAAGCACGGGCAGCCCATTCTTACCTCATCGCACATGTTCAGGTTCTCCAAGAGCTTCATCAAGAACTATCTGGAACACACAATAGAACTGGGGCGTTCATTCGTGACCATCGATTATCAGAGCTCCAAAGGTGGAGCCAAGAGCATATTTGCACTTGACAACCTGTTTGACGGCTTGGGGGCACTCATGGTCATGTATAAAGGCCGGATGAAATATTTCTTCGGCAAAATGACCATCTACCGCCAATACCCCACCCCTGCCCGCGAGATGATACAGGTATTCCTCAACAAATGGTTCGGAGCGGCACGGTTCCGCCGCGTCAAACTGGTAAAGCCCGCCAGAATCAGAAAGCCCTTGAAATATGCCAAGTTATTAAAGGGAAGCACATTCAAGGAGGATTACCGCATACTTAAAGCATACGTATCGGAATATGGAGTAAGCATACCGCCGTTGGTAAACTCATACATGAACATGTCACCTTACATGCAGTACTTTGGCACAGGTATCAATGACGAGTTCGGCGATATCTATGACTCAGGCATACTCATCCCCTTCAAGGATATGGCCGAGGACAAGATAAACCGCCATGTCAAGACCGTAAAGCCCAAGCTCCTTACCCGTCTGCGCAATCTGCTGCGCCGCAAGTGAAAATAAACCGGGACAATATTTCAGATTTATTTTTTACATTTGCAATTCAGACAATGAACACATACAAACATAAAGGATTTATGAAAAAGAGTTTTATTCTGGCAATGATGGCCATAATTGTGGCATCATGCACTGCTAAGGAACCTAAAGTATTGATTACCTATTTCTCAGCTTCCGGTACCACCAAGTCTCTGTCACAGGATCTGGCCAAGGCCACCGGTGCTGACCTGTTTGAGATAGAGGGTGCCCAGCCCTACACTGCCGATGACGTGAACCTGGGCAACCGTGAGGCACGCGCCTTCAAAGAGATGGCCGACAAGGCAATGCGTCCTGAGCTCAAGGAGAGCCCCAAGAACCTCAAGGACTATGATGTGGTATATATAGGATTCCCTATCTGGGGTAATTATGCACCCAACATCATCTACACATTCATTGAGCAGAATGACCTTAAGGGTAAGACCGTGATTATATTCTCAACATCCGGCAGCAGTGATCTTACAAACTCTTTCAACTATATTAAACAGCAGTATCCTGACCTGAACTTAGTTGAAGGAACCACCCTCAAGCGTAATCCTACTCCGGAGGCACGCCAGGCTGTAATTGATAAACTCAAACAAGCTATCCCAGCTGAAAAGTAAATGGCTAAGCCCAGGACATCGTGGGCATGGGTGCCCACACTCTATTTTGCTGAAGGACTACCTTATGTGCTGGTGGTGACGGTATCCGCCATCATGTTCAAACAACTTGGTATAAGCAATACTGAGGTTGCTCTCTATACAAGTTGGCTCTATCTGCCGTGGGTTATTAAACCTTTCTGGAGCCCCTTTGTGGATCTGGTCAAGACCAAACGCTGGTGGCTGCTGCTCACACAGATCATACTGGGAGCCGGGCTGGCAGGTGTGGCCCTCACGCTCAACACGCCCAATTTCTTCCGTTGGACGCTGGCCATCCTATGGCTGATGGCATTCAGCTCCGCCACTCATGACATATCCATTGACGGATTCTACATGCTTGGCCTTGATGAGGGCGAGCAATCCATGTTTGTGGGTATAAGGAATACCGCTTACCGCATAGCCATGATTGCCGGACAGGGAGGTCTGCTCATTCTTGTAGGCCTGTTCCAGAAAATGTTTGGCAGTGCCGTCAAGGCATGGAGCATAGGATTCCTGATTGCCGGAGGGTTATTGATACTGCTCTGGCTATATCACTCATATATCCTCCCCCATCCGGTTGCCGACTGCACCACAGGGGTATCGGGCAAGAACATAGTCAAGGAGTTTGGAATGACTTTTGTGAGCTACTTTCAAAAGCCCTACATCATTCCTGCCCTGCTTTTCATACTTTTGTTCCGTTTCCCGGAGGCACAGATAGGCAAGATTGCCCCGTTGTTCCTGATTGATGACGTTGCAAACGGCGGCCTGGGACTCACCACGCAACAGATTGGTTTTGCACAGGGTACACTTGGCGTGATAGGCCTGTTGCTTGGAGGCATACTTGGTGGTATTACCTTATCCAGATTCGGACTCAAGAAATGCATATGGTTCATGGTGGCTGCAATATCCGTACCGGATCTTGTCTATGTTTATCTGAGCTGGGTGCCCACACAAAACATGGCCTTGATAAGCAGTTGCATATTCATAGAGCAGATGGGCTACGGTTTCGGATTCACAGCCTATACGCTGTTCCTTATGTATTTTGCACGCGGAGAGCACCAGACATCACACTACGCCATAAGCACCGGAATAATGGCATTAGGCATGATGCTACCCGGCATGATATCAGGTTGGCTACAGGAACACATGGGTTACCAGTGGTTCTTTGTATGGATCATAGGCTGCTGCGCCGTGACCTGTATCGTATCGGCACTAATCAAATATGAACCAGATTTTGGAAAGAAACAATGAAACTTACAGTTGATAGCGGATCCACCAAGACTGACTGGGGATTCTTCAACAACAAAAAAGACCTGACCATTTATAAAACACAAGGTATTAATCCTTACCACCAGAGTCAGGAACAGATACGTGACATACTTGAGAGTGAATTGCTGCCTGTCATAACACAAATTGACAGGAGTACAATCAGTGAACTGTTCTTTTATGGTGCAGGGTGTGCCACGCATACCACATGCGCGCTGATGTCTGACATCCTGAAGAATTATTTTCCGAATGCTGAAATCACCGTTGACAGTGATATGCTTGGGGCCGCACGTGCCCTCTGCGGCAAGTCTGAAGGCGTGGCATGTGTTCTGGGAACCGGTTCCAACTCATGTCTGTACAACGGTAATGACATTACGGACCAGGTTCCGTCACTGGGGTATATACTGGGCGATGAAGGTAGCGGGGCCGTGCTTGGACGCTGCTTCATAAACAGCTGTTTCAAGCGTCAGATGCCCGACAAACTGTTCAAGGAATTTCTGGACCGATATTCAATTGACAGGGAGACTATCATAATGAATGTTTACCGTAAGCCATTGGCCAACCGTTATCTGGCAGGTTTCGTTCCTTTCATTCTTGAGAAACGTGAAGTGCCTGAGGTCCACAAGATGATCATACAGTGTTTCACGGAGTTCTTTACAAGGAACGTGATAAACTACCACAAGCCATGGTTACCGGTTCACTTTGTGGGTTCACTTGCAAACAGCCTGGCCGATGAACTTAAAGAGACAGCTGATTCTCTGGGAATGACAATAGGTAAAATCATGGCAAGCCCCATGGACGGGCTGATAGCATATCACAGCAAGTAAAACCGGACCGGACCGTCCTCACGATTTACAGCGACCGATGCCGCATAACCCTTTTCAGGGTTTATGATGGTGTCGGTCATTGTTGTATCCGTAAGGATTCCGTGCAGATTATCTGTAATACCTGTACCCACAAGTTTGAAGACAGCCTCCTTGCGGGTCCAGTAGGAGGCAAAGGTCTCTTCAGGATTAGCGGATGCCAATATCTCAGCCTTCTCGGAACCATTCATGGTCTTGTCAAGCAGTCCATCACCAAAACGGCGGAACGATTCCACATCAATGCCTACGGGCCGGTCACTCACGGCAACCGCAATGGCCTTCTGGCAATGGCTTATACTGAAATGTACATGGGGATAATCTGCAAGATAAGGTTTGCCGTGCTCCCCCGTTTCAATACGGAAAGTCTCCAACCCAAACTCTTTCTGCAAGAGTTCAGCAAGCATCAGATATGATTTAAGGCAGGCAAATCGGCCGAACGTATGCTTAAAAGCAAGTGCCTGACTCCTGCGGGGTTCAGGCACTAAAGGAATCATACGCTCCACCTCCGCATCGGTGCAGAGCGACATATCGTCAAACAGAGATATGCGAATCATCAATAAGCCGTGCTACCTATTGTTAGCAAAGTATTTCTTCTTGACAGGATCACAGGTCAAGCCCACACCCAGCTTGCGGAATATCTTGCGGTCCACCTCACTGAGCAATACGGTGCAATGTACCTGGCACCCACGCAACTCAGGCAACATCTCCAAAGCCTTGCGGCAGTTATCATCCTGCTGGCTGAGTATGGACAGTGCCACCAGGACCTCATCAGTATGCAGACGCGGATTGTTACCGTGCAGATAATCCACCTTGGTTTTCTGGATAGGCTCAATCATGTTCTGTGCAATAAGCTTCACCTTATGGTCTATACCGGCCAGATACTTGGTGGCATTAAGAATAAGGGCAGCACTCGGCCCCAACAGAGCAGTGGTCTTGGAGGTAATGATAGTGCCATCAGACAGTTCCATTGCGGCAGCAGGCACTCCGGTCTCCTCCTGACGCTGCTTTGCGGCGACAGTGGTACGGCGTGTGGCAGTCGTAATGCCAGCCTTGTTCATGAGCAGGGCTATCTTGTTAACCTCAGTCTCATTTGTCTTGCCGCTGGCCATATCACCCAGAGCGGTATAGTAACGGCGTATCACCTCATCCTTGGCGGCACGGCAGCATACCTCATCATCACTGATGCAGAAACCGGCCATGTTGACACCCATATCTGTAGGTGACTTATACGGATTGTAGCCGTAGATGCCTTTGAAAAGTGCATCCAGCACCGGGAATATCTCGATATCGCGGTTATAGTTTACAGTGGTCTTGCCGTAAGCTTCCAGATGGAACGGGTCAATCATGTTCACATCGTCAAGATCGGCCGTGGCAGCCTCATAGGCTATGTTTACGGGATGATTCAGGGGCAGGTTCCAGATGGGGAATGTCTCAAACTTGGCGTAACCGGCCTTGACTCCGTGCTTCTGCTCCTGATAGAGCTGGCTCAGGCAGACCGCCATCTTGCCGCTACCGGGGCCAGGGGCAGTAACCACCACCAGAGGACGTGAGGTAACCACATAATCGTTACGGCCGAATCCCTCATCGGAAGCAATAAGAGGCACGTTGTTGGGGTATCCCTCAATGATATAATGGACGTAGGTAACAATGCCAAGACGTTTCAGGCGCTCGCGGAAGGCATCGGCACTGGCCTGACCGTTATAATGGGTGATTACAACCGATCCCACCAGAAGGCCACGGCTCTGGAACTCCTCACGCAGACGCAGCACGTCCATATCATACGTGATGCCCAGGTCACTGCGCACCTTGTTCTTCTCAATGTCAACGGCACTGATTACAATCACAATCTCAGCATAGTCACTGAGCTGATTGAGCATACGCAGTTTACTGTCTGGCTGGAAACCGGGGAGTACGCGGCTGGCGTGATGGTCATCGAAGAGCTTGCCTCCGAACTCTAGATAAAGCTTGTCACCGAACTGAGCTATGCGCTCCTTGATGTGTTCGGACTGTATCTTAAGATACTTGTCGTTGTCAAATCCGTATATCATAACGGGCTACAAATATAACAGTCTTTATAATAATACACAACATCCTTTAACTCCACTTATCCACATTTTCGTTATTTTTGCAGCGACCAATTTTGACCATTGCAAATGAGAGGATATTCCTTGCTAACCAAAATACTATCCAGACTCGCAGTAACAATATCTCCTTTGTTCCTGATAGCCGTTCCATGCCGTGCTGATTCTGAAAGCGTGGATTCTCTTATGAAGTTTGCCGGCAACATACATCAGTTCAACTCCATTTTTCCACAAGAGAAAGTATATCTGCAATTTGACAATACATCATACTACACCGGTGAAACTATCTGGTTCAAGGCTTTCGTGGTGAACGCATCCACACTCAACCGCGCCCAAAGCAAGGTTCTTTATGTGGACCTGATATCACCCGGCGGCGTGCTCCTGAAGCAGCAGAAACTCAAGATCGTAGCCGGTCAGGCCGACGGTTCACTGCCACTTGTAGATGGTTCAACAGCGCAGGCACGTGAGAAGCGCGGAGTGACGAACTATCCAAGCGGATTCTATGAGGTTCGCGCCTACACCAGTTACATGCAGAATTTCAGTGAGGAGGCCATTTTCTCACGCGTTTTTGCGGTGTATGACAAACCTAAGGCGGAAGGTAACTACTACGGTGAGAATCCAACCATCAATCTGCGCAAGTCAGAGACAACGGAGTTCCGCCCCAAGACGGAGAAACTGCGCAACATAAACTGCACATTCTACCCTGAAGGAGGGCATCTCATAATGGGCAAGCCTTGCCGCGTAGCCTTTAAGGTAACCGATGACTCCGGCTTGGGAATAGACGCCACCGGAATACTGGAAAACAACGGACTCACATTCTCAACTGTCCATGACGGTATGGGATGGTTCACATTCACACCTCAGGACCGTAGGAACCAGGTTGAGATAACCGTAGATGACAACTCCCGTACATTCATGCTTCCACAGCCTGAGCAGACCGGATGTGCAATGTCAGTAAACCACTGTGGTTCTGACAGCATCTTACTCAAGATTGACTACACGCCAGGCTTATCAGGCATAACTCTGGGCATGACCATGACCTGCCGCGGTGAACTGATGGACTTTGGCACCTTTGACACGGGATCTGAACCCATTGTAAAGACAATCTCAATGAAAGGCATACCTGAGGGCGTTTGCCGGATAAATATCTTTGACAAGTATGGGAACATTTATGCCAGCCGCTCCGTTTACCACCACAGCAGTGAGATCAAGCCGCCGGTATTGGAAGTTACTCCCGATAAAAGAAATTATGAGCCGTTTGACAAGGTGGAGCTTCTGTTCTCCCTCAGGGACGGTCTGGGCAATCCGTTCCGCGACCGTTTCTGTCTTTCAGTACGTGATGTACGCGGACAGGGCAATGCTCTTGCCGATGACCTGCGCACATCCATGCTGCTCTCTTCTGACCTGAAAGGTTTCATTGAGAACCCGGCATGGTATTTTGACTCAGATGACCAGGACCGTGACCTGGCACTTGACCTGCTCATGCTCGTACAGGGATGGGAGCGTTATGATTGGGAGACCATGATAGGACGTAAAGCGTTCCGCGAGAGACATCGTCTGGAAGAGTCGCTCACACTGAACGGGTGGGTCCTGAACTCATCGGGCAAGAAACCGTTAGAAGGTGTTGAGGTACTTGCCGCGCTTATGCCTATAGACAAGACCCTGTCTGAAACATATACTTATACCACTGATACATCGGGCTATTTCGGATTTGACATCGGCCCTGATTTCTATGACAAAGCCACGTTCACCATTGATGCCCATACCAGCAAGAAAAAACTGATAGGCCCTGATGCACGCATTAAGTTTGACCGATCCATGATACCGGCCATACGCGCCTACCAACCGCAAGAACTTGTATTCAGAAACCTCCAGGGCAAATCAGGACAGTCCGGTAAGAAAAAACAGGAGGTGATGGTGGATGACGGACTCCCCACCATCATAAATGCCAATACCGGCCTGCTTCTGCCTGATGTTGATATTGAAGAGGAACGTATGTACATAGACTATTTCACTTTCAATGCATATGATGTGGTCAAGGACGTGGAGATTGACCTGGACAAGGGTGACTACTCGACAGACCTTATAGGTTACCTGATAGACAAAGGATATCTGGTATTGATTGACGATTCGGGAAACATAGAGTCCATAAACGGTTTCTCACCTTTCTTTTACGTCCATGACACCAAGAAATTCCAGGACAAGGGAGTGTTTGGAAACCCCAGTACCATTGACTCAAAGGACATAAAGAGCATTATCGTGTTCGACAGACCCATGTATCTGGCAAACATCATCACACAATGTCCGCTTTACATGGACTATATGAACAAGACCATGCAGAACCTGACCGGAAGCGAAACCCTTTATCAACGTTTCCTGCTCGTGGATATATTGGTAAAAGAGGGCCGCGAACTCAGCACCAGGGATGAGATTTACAAGATAAACAAACGCAAGACCACTGTTGACGGTTACTCTAGACCATATAGCTTCTACTCACCCGAATATCCCAACGGTCCGGTAATAGGCGATGTTGATTTCCGTCGTACCCTCTACTGGAACCCGAATGTGATAACTGACAGCATTGGGCAAGCCAAAGTGGAATTCTACAACAGCTCCATCACCAGCCACTTCAACATTTCTGCCGCCGGAATGACATCGGGCGGTACCCCATACATTCTTGACAGCAACTATTGACACTATATGAAACGGATACTATTATCACTGCTGACAATAATCACTCTGACATCTGCAACCGCACAGGAAAGCGCAGAAGCGGCACTTATGCGATATGCAGGCAACATTCACCAGTTCAACTCCATATACCCCCAGGAGAAAGTTTATCTGCAGTTTGACAACACATCATACTATACCGGCGAGACCATCTGGTTCAAGGCATTTGTAGTAAGTGCCTCAACACTTGGCCGCGCACAGAGCAAGGTACTGTATGTGGACCTTATCTCACCGGACGGAGTACTTCTCAAGCAACAGAAACTCAAGATAGTTGCCGGACAGGCCGACGGTTCACTGCCTCTGCTTGACGGCTCCACGGCACAGGCCCGTGACCTGCGTGGCGTGCTTGGATACCCCAGTGGATTCTATGAGGTACGTGCATATACCAACTTCATGAAGAACTTTGGTGACGAGAACCTTTTCTCACGCGTTTTTGCCGTATATGACAAGCCTAAAGTTGAGGGCAATTACTATGAAGAGAGTCCCACCATTACAATCCGCAATACAGGTACTGTATCCAGACGTCCCGAAGCTCCCAAACAGCGCAAGATCAACGCCTCTTTCCACCCTGAAGGCGGACACATAATCATAGGCAAACCTTGCCGTATAGCCTATAAGGTAACGGGTGAAGACGGACTTGGAGTAGAAGCAGAGGGCACTCTCACAGAAACAGGACTCACATTCAACACGATACATGACGGAATGGGCTACTTTGAATTCACACCTCAAAGACGCCACAACAATGTAGAGTTTACCGTGGGAGGCAGCTCCCGTACATTTGAACTGCCTGATGCTGAAACTGAAGGATGTGCCCTGCGTGCTGACGTTACCACTGAGAACAATGTTACCGTTACCATCCGCCCATCGGATATGTTTATCAACAAGGAACTTGGAGTAACCATAACATGCAGAGGTGAACTGATGGACTTCAAGGCCCTCAAAATGGATGAAGAGAATAAAGTGCATGATTTCAACCTGGAATCACTGCCTGAGGGTGTATTCCGCATCACCCTGTTCAATACAGAGGGAGCGGTCCTGGCCACCCGCTCATTCTATCACCAGAACGTCAATGTCAATATGCCCACACTATCCGTGAGCGCAGACAAGAGCTCATATGCCCCATTTGAGAAAGTCTCACTTTCATTCAACCTCACTGACGGCAACGGTGCTCCGTTCCGTGACCGTTTCAGCCTGGCTGTAAGAGACTCCCGTAGCCAGACCAGCATCTATCATGATGACCTCAGGACATCACTCCTGCTCTCATCTGACCTGAAAGGATTGATTGAGAATCCGTTCTGGTACTTCAACACAGAGAATCCGGAGAGGATGGAACATCTTGACCTGTTATGTATGGTGCAAGGTTGGGAACGCTACAACTGGCGCATCATGGCCGGTGTGGATGAATTTCAGGAGGTTCACCGCCAGGAAAACGGGCTCACCCTGAACGGCTGGATTCTTAATCCGGCAGGCAATGAACCCATGGAAAATGTTGAGGTCAACGCCGCAATGATGCCCAAAGACAAGAAACTGTCTGAGACCTACACATACAAGACTGATAAATCCGGTTACTTTGGCTTTGACATAAGTGCTGAATTCTATGACAAGGCACGCCTTACCATTAGCGTCAGTACCGGCCGTAAGACCCTGCTAAGTACATCCGCCAGGATAATGTTTGAGCGCTCCATGGTTCCACAGATAAGGGCTTATGAACCAAGTGAGAAGGTTTTCACCAGCTACTCAGCAAACAAATCCCGCCGCAAGGGCAAGGTGGTTGAAAACCCTGATGACGGACTGCCAATGATAATTAATGTCGAGACCGGTTTTGTACTTCCCGACGTTGAAATAGATGAACACCGCAAATATGTTGACTACTATACCTTCCAGGCTTATGATGTCATGACCGATGTAGAACTTGATCTGGATAAGGGTGATTTTACCACTGATGTTCTGGGTTATCTTTTGGAAAAAGGTTATGAAGTGATATCAACCATAGGGAGTGATGGAGCAGACTCAGTTGAGTCAATAAACGGTTTTGAACCATTCTTCTATGCTCATAACAACAGGCAGTACAAGTACAACGGTATGTTTGAATCACCTGAAAAGATTGATACCCGCGACATAAAAAGCATTCTTGTTTATGACCGCCCACTCTATAAGAAGGAGGCGTGGATGCTGGCTCCCCTGTTTATGGACTACATGGCAAAAAAACTTGAGAACCTTGAAGGCAGTCCCGAGGAATATACCCGCGTGATCATGGTTGACATCCAACTCAAGGAAGATGATGCAATAAGCACCCGTAAGGAGCGCTTCCAGATTGACAAGCGCATCACGACTGTTGACGGTTTTTCACGTCCCTACAGTTTCTACTCACCGGAATACCCCACGGGGCCCATACCGGGTGACGTGGATTACCGCCGCACCCTTTACTGGAACCCCAACGTAATCACAGATGAGAATGGAAACGTCAATGTGGAGTTTTATAACAGTTCCATTACCAAGCACTTCAATGTTGAGGCTGCAGGTATAACATCATCCGGTATACCTTACACGCTTGATGCAGGATTCTGACCATTCTGTCTTAAAAAAAGTCTATCAATTCCCTTTATTTAAATAATAAAGTGCTATCTTTGCGCCCGCTAAGTGCCAAAAGGCCTTGGCGTGTGTTTACAACATATTGTCTAACTTTATCTTAGTTTCAAAATTTAACTAATGGAAGATTTA
>CACYHN010000046.1 GCA_902774275.1 uncultured Bacteroidales bacterium | reverse complement strand
TGAACGTAAAACCGCTTAACCCGCTATAGCTATGACAACAAAGGCATTCCAGAAGATTTACACCAAGATCAGCCAGATTACAAAGGCTACCTGCTCGCTCAAGGCGCAGGGTGTGGGTTATGATGAGTTGGCTGTTATTGACGGCCGATTGGCTCAGGTTGTTAAGATTGTGGGCGACGACGTTACCCTGCAGGTGTTTGAGGGTACCGGCGGTATCCCCACCAACGCTGAGGTTGTATTCATGGGCAAGGCTCCTTCACTTAAGGTAAGTGAGAGTCTTAGCGGCCGATTCTTCAATGCTTACGGTGATCCTATCGACGGCGGTCCTGCCGTGGAGGGTACTGAGGTTGAGATTGGCGGCCCATCGGTGAACCCTGTACGCCGTAAACAGCCATCGGAACTGATTGCTACAGGTATCGCGGGTATCGACCTTAACAATACATTGGTATCGGGCCAGAAGATTCCGTTCTTTGCCGATCCGGACCAGCCGTTCAACCAGGTTATGGCTACCGTGGCCATGCGTGCCAAGGCTGATAAGATTATCCTGGGCGGTATGGGTATGACCAATGATGACTACCTCTACTTCAAGAACGTGTTCTCAAACGCAGGTGCCATGGACCGTATCATCGGCTTCATGAACACCACTGAGGACCCTGCCGTAGAGCGTCTGCTTGTGCCTGATATGGCTCTTACCGCAGCTGAGTACTTTGCCGTGCAGAAGGATGAGAAAGTGCTGGTGCTGCTGTCTGATATGACATCGTATGCCGATGCATTGGCAATCGTATCGAACCGTATGGACCAGATTCCTTCTAAGGATTCTATGCCTGGATCACTTTACTCTGATTTGGCTAAGATTTATGAGAAGGCAGTGCAGTTCCCATCGGGCGGTTCAATTACCATCATCGCTGTGACAACGTTGTCTGGCGGCGATATCACTCACGCTGTGCCTGATAACACCGGTTATATCACTGAGGGTCAGCTGTTCCTGCGCCGCGACAGTGATATAGGTAAGGTTATCGTGGATCCGTTCCGTTCACTTTCACGTTTGAAACAGCTTGTGAACGGTAAGAAGACCCGTGCTGACCATCCGCAGGTTATGAACGCCGCCGTGCGTCTGTATGCGGATGCATCGAACGCAAAGACTAAGGTGGAGAACGGTTTTGACCTGACTGACTATGATCAGCGTGCTCTTGACTTTGCTCATGATTACAGTGAGAAGCTGCTGGCCATTGACGTGAACCTGGATACAACTGAGATGCTTGATGTAACCTGGGGCCTCTTTGCCAAATACTTCAAACCTGATGAAGTCAACATCAAGGCCGCCCTTGTAGAGCAGTACTGGCCAAAAACAAATTGAAAATTGAAAATTGAGAATTGAGAATTACCATCCGGTGCGTATCTTACGCAGGTCCTAACATTTAATTTTCAATTTTCAATTTTCAATTCTCAATTTAAACTAGAGATTATGGCGATAAAGTTCCAATATAACAAAACCTCTTTGCAGATGCTGGAGAAGCAGCTGAAAGTGCGAAAGCGTACCTTACCTATTATTAAGAGCAAGGAGAGTGCGCTGCGTATGGAGGTCAAGAAATGCAAGGACGATCTGGCCAGACTGGAACGTGAGCTGGAGGAGGGCATCGGCCGATATGATTCCATGTTCGCGTTGTGGAACGAGTTCAACCCGGGGTTAGTGCGCGTAAAGGATGTGCATCTGACCGTGCGCAAGATTGCCGGAACGCGAATCCCGGTGCTTGATGAGGTTGAATTTGAGATTGCGGAGTTCAGTCTGTTCAGTCAGCCCAAATGGTACTATGACGGCATAAACATACTTAAGGGCCTTGCCCACGATGCTATTTTGGTGGAGTTTACCACGGCTAAGTTGGGGCTGCTGGAGAAGGCACGTAAGAAGACCACTCAGAAGGTGAACCTGTTTGAAAAGGTGCAGATTCCGGGTTATGAGGATGCCATACGTAAGATAAAACGCTTCATGGAGGATGAGGAGAACCTCTCCAAGTCAAGCCAGAAGATTTTGAAATCTCTGCTTGAGGCCCGTGAAGCCGCTAAAAAAGAGGAGGAGGCTGAGGTATGATTACAAAGATGAAAAAACTCACCTTCCTGATTCATAACGGGGAGTATGAAGGGTTCCTGGAGCAGTTGCGCTCTCTGGGCGTGGTTCACGTTATCCAGACTCAGCAGGGTGCCGTGCAGGATGCCGCCCTCCAGGATGATATAAATCTGTTAGCCCGATACAAGACCGCCCTGAAGGAGCTTGAGCCTCTGGTGCAACGCAAAGGGGACGGTTCTGTTTGCGTAAATCCTGATTTGTCAGATAAGGCTGACGCCATTACGGCTCAAACAGGGGTATCGCCTTTGAATACAACTCAAGGTTTTGCGTTCGATACACCCGCCAAGGTAATTGAGCGATTTGAAATCCTTGAGGCCGATAGGGTGGTGCTGGAGCAGACCATGGCTGCATTGAACAGAGATCATGTAGTGCTTGCCCCGTGGGGCGATTTTGATCCGCGCAATGTGGAGCGCTTGCAGAAAGCCGGTTACAAGATGCTTTTCTACAGCTGCCCGCTGCGTGCATTCAAGGATGAATGGGCCGATAAATATGGCGTGATAGAGATATTGCGTGACAAGCAGAAAGTGAACTTCGTGACTCTTACCCATGCCGATGTTGAGGTGGATATAGATGCTGAGCAGGTCCATTTGCCGCAAATGTCACTCTCTCTGATTGATTCTGAAAGAGATGAGACCCTAAAAGCAATCGAGGCTATTCCCGTTAAGAAGGCTTTACTTGCAGTTGAGGGCGTTCCCGTGCTTGAAAAAGCTATTGCTGAGATGGAGGCTAAGATTGATTTCAGCCGCGTAAGGCTTACGGGTGAGAAGCTTGCTGAGGATCATCTGCTTCTGCTTGAGGGCTGGATTCCCGCTGCTCAGGTGGATGAGGCTTGCAAGGCGCTGGATATTAAGGGCGTGTTCTATGACGTATCGGACCCCACGCCTGAGGATGATATACCTATCCAGCTGAGCAACAACAAGTTTGCCAAGCTGTTTGAGCCGCTCACCAAACTCTATATGCTGCCTACTTATCAGGAGCTGGATCTGACGCTGTTCTTTGCGCCGTTCTTTATGCTGTTCTTTGGGCTCTGCTTGGGCGATACGGGCTACGGACTGCTTATGATTGTGGCTCTGCCCATATTCACCAAGCTGTTCCAGCTTATTAACCCCAATTTCAGCAAGTGGCTGGTGGTGCTGTTCGGCGCAAGCACAATGCTGTGCGGACTGCTCTCCGGTACGTTCTTTGGGTTCAACATGTATGATCTGGATATCCCGTTCGTGCAGAAGATGAAGGGTATCCTTTATACTGATAACTCCACCATGTTCACGGTTTCACTGTGCATAGGTGTGGTTCAGATTCTGTTCGGTATGGGTATCAAGGCTGTAAATCTGGCTATTCAGTGCGGTTTCAAGTATGCGTTGAGCACGATAGGGTGGCTCATCCTGCTTATTACCGTAGGCGTGTCAGCAATTGCAGGTTTTGATTTTGGCAGCCCTGTCATTATGGGCATTCTCATAGTGGCTGCTGTGCTCATATTCCTGCTCAACAGTCCGGGCAAGAATCCGCTGCTGAACATCGGTCTGGGCCTGTGGGATACCTACAATATGGCAACAGGCCTGCTGGGTGATGTGCTCTCTTACGTGCGTTTGTTCGCACTGGGCCTCTCCGGCGGTATTCTGGCAAACGTATTCAACAGCATGGCTGTAGGTATGGCGCCCGATAATAAGGTCGCCGGATTCATTGTCATGGTGTTGATTTTTGTCATCGGACATGCTCTGAACATATTTATGAATATTCTGGGCGCTATTGTGCACCCCATGCGATTGACGTTCGTGGAGTTCTTCAAGAACGCGGGCTACACGGGTGGCGGCACAGCTTATCGGCCGTTCCGGACGATAAGCAATTGAAAATTGAGAATTGAAAATTGAAAATTAATTAAATATTACAATTATGTCTAGTTTAGTTTTAGCATTTGTGGGCGTAGCCCTTATGATCGGCCTCGCAGGCATCGGTAGTGCATACGGTGTGACTATCGCCGGTAATGCAGCAGTTGGTGCATTGAAGAAGGTTGACAAGTTCGGTAACTTTATTGTGCTCACCGCTCTGCCCGGTACACAGGGTCTGTACGGTTTTGCCGGTTACTTTATTTTTGCCAATATGGCCGGAGTTCTTACTCCCGATATCACTGCTCTGCAGGCTGCATCAGTATTCGGCGGCGGTCTGGCACTGGGTATCGTAGGCCTGTTCTCTGCTATCCGTCAGGGCCAGGTTTGTGCCAATGGTATTGCCGGTATCGCTCAGGGTCATGATGTATTCAGCAAGACTCTGATTCTTGCCGTATTCCCCGAGCTCTATGCTATCGTAGCTCTGGCTGGCGTGTTCCTGATGAGCTCCGCCCTCTGAGAATTGAAAATTCTTTTAGTCGCTACGCTTTGTAAAAGCGTCCCTTCGGGCCGAGCGGAGAATTGAAAATTGAAAATTTTAAAAGGCGTTCGAAAAGATTTTCGAGCGCCTTTTAATGTCGCGGGAATTAACGCGGGTTCTGCGTATTAATTCTCAATTTTCAATTCTCAATTCTCAATTATTTCATAACTTTGCAGCCTGAAATCTGATAAAAAGGATTATGAGTAGTGCCAAAAGGAAACCGAGTTTTATTTTTTCCGTGAGTTGGGAGGTCTGCAACAAGATTGGAGGTATTTACACGGTGCTTTCAACACAGGCCAAGACGCTCAAGGAGGAGAGTGGCGCCACGCTCATCTACGTTGGCCCTGATCTATGGGAGGGCAAGAACAATCCGCTGTTTATTGAAGACAAGTCACTCTACGCAATCTGGAAGGATTACGCACGTGATACCGATGGCATTCCGGTCCGCACGGGCTATTGGAATGTGCCGGGCCGTCCCATTGTGTTCCTGGTGGATTTCATGGCCAACTATTCATTGAAGAACAGCATATATGGCCGCGCCTGGGAGCTTTTCAAGGTGGATTCCATGCATGCATACGGTGATTATGATGAGGCATCGATGTTCTCATACACCGCCGCAATGGCTGTCAAGAGCTTCTACAACTTTAACATCGGCCCCAATGATACCGTTGTTTACCACGCTCATGAGTGGATGTGCGGTCTGGGTGCTCTGTTCCTTAAATACTACATTCCGCAGATATCGACTGTGTTCACCACCCACGCCACGTCTATCGGCCGCTCCATTTGCGGTAACGGCAAGGCACTGTACGCTTTCTTTGAGGGCTACAACGGTGACCAGATGGCTCAGGAACTGAATATGGAGGCCAAGCACTCCGTTGAGAAACAGACTGCACACCAGGTGGATTGCTTCACTACGGTGAGCGATATTACCGCCCGCGAGTGCACGCAGCTGCTTGACAAGACTCCCGATGTGGTCACGGTGAACGGTTTTGAGGATGGTTTCCTGCCAGCTCCCGGCAAGTTTGATACGGCCCGATGTGAGGCTCGCCGTAATATCCTTTCTGTTGCAAACAAGCTGTTTGGAACGGAGTGGGGCGATGAGACGGTGATTGTGGCTACTGGTGGCCGATATGAGTTCCGTAACAAGGGTATTGACCTGTTCCTGGATTCGCTGCGTCATCTGCGTGACAATGGTAAGACAGGCAATGCGCATATCCTGGCGCTGATTAATGTGCCGGCATGGGTAATGGAGCCCCGTCGTGACCTGCAGGACCGCGTCATGATGCAGGATGCAGGTAAAGATCCGCTTCCGATGCCGCTCACCACGCATTGGCTGCATAACATGGGTGATGACCGTGTGATCTGTACCCTGCAGGGTATGGGATTCGGTAATGCTCCTGAGGATAATATCAAGGTGCTGTTTGTTCCGTGCTATCTGGACGGCAATGACGGCATCTTCAACAAGACATATTATGACCTGCTCATAGGGCAGGATCTGGCTATATTCCCGTCATACTATGAGCCGTGGGGTTACACTCCGCTTGAGAGTGCCGCCTTCAAGGTGCCTACGGTGACATCGGACCTGGCCGGATTCGGTCTTTGGGTGAATATGCTGCTTAAGCACGATGCTGAGATTGAGGATGGAGTGAAGGTGGTGCATCGTACTGATGATAACTGGAATGACGCTGCTGCCGATATAAGCCTGCAGATTGAGAAATGGGTTGCAATGAGTGATGCTGAGCGTGATGCCATAAGGCAGAAGGCCGGCAAGATTGCTCAGAAGGCCCTATGGAAGCACTTTATCAAGTACTACCTCAAGGCCTATGATGTGGCATTGGGGAAGACTTGGGGAGTTGAGAGTGAAAAAGGTGAAAAAGGGGACAGTCCCCAATTTCACATTTGATAAACGAACCTTTTTTAAAACACAATATGAAGATTAAAGCAAGTAGTTCAAATCAGCCTAACTGGCGCGAGTTTTATGTGAAATCAAGTATGCCTGAGGCTTTGCAGAAACTTGACGAGTTGGCACACAACATTTGGTGGGTATGGAACGAGGACGCTAAAGCCCTGTTCAAGGAGATCAACCCTGAAATGTGGACAGAGGTGCGCCACAATCCTATCATGATGCTCCAGAGTCTGGGTTATGACAAGCTGGAGGAACTGTCCAAGGATAAGATGTTCCTGGACAAGATGAATGCCATTTATGACAAATTCCG
The DNA here is from genome assembly GCA_902774275.1 of uncultured Bacteroidales bacterium. GTDB lineage: Bacteria > Bacteroidota > Bacteroidia > Bacteroidales > Bacteroidaceae > Colenecus. Next base: position 6,974 of record CACYHN010000046.1, on the reverse strand, counting down.
CAAATATATAGACGTTAAGCCCGATGCTAAGCGTCCGTCAGTAGCATACTTCTGCATGGAGTATGGTCTTACTCATGTTCTTAAGATCTATTCAGGCGGTCTGGGCGTTCTGGCCGGTGACTATATGAAGGAGGCCAGCGACAGTAACGTTGATATGTGCGGTGTGGGTTTCCTGTATCGTCACGGCTATTTTACACAGACCCTTTCAATGGACGGTCAGCAGATAGCTAACTATGAGCCCCTGGATTTCAACACTCTGCCCATAGAGCGTGTATATGACAAGAACGGTCAGCCCATGATTGTGGCTGTTCCTTATATCAACTACACTGTTTATGCCGCAATCTGGAGGGTGAATGTAGGCCGTGTGCCTCTGTACCTGATGGATACCGATATTGACATGAACAGTGACTACGACCGCCCCATCACATCACAGCTTTACGGTGGAGATTGGGAGAATCGCCTCAAGCAGGAGATCCTTTTAGGTATCGGTGGTATGCTTACTCTTGAGGCTCTTGGCATCAAGAAGGATATCTATCACTGTAACGAGGGACACGCTGCACTGTGCAACCTGTATCGTCTTACCCAGTACGTGAAGCAGGGCCTTACGTTCAACCAGGCAATGGAGGTGGTTCGTGCATCATCACTCTACACCGTTCATACCCCTGTTCCTGCAGGTCATGACTACTTTGATGAGGGTCTGTTTGGCAAGTACATGGGTGGATATGCTCAGCAGCTGGGTATCTCTTGGGGTGAGCTCATGGATATGGGACGTACCAATCCGGGTGATGCCGGTGAGCGTTTCTGCATGTCAACATTTGCATGCAATACCTGCCAGGAGGTTAACGGCGTAAGCTGGCTTCACGGCGAGGTTTCAAAGAAGATGTTCTCAGGTATTTGGAAAGGCTATTATCCTGAGGAGAGCCACGTGGGTTATGTTACCAACGGCGTACATATGCCTACATGGGCATCAAAGGAGTGGCAGGAGCTCTATGCCAAGTATTTTGATAAGAACTTCCTCTCTGACCAGTCAAATGAGAAGATGTGGGAGGATATATATAAGGTGCCTGATAAGGTGGTATGGGATCTGCACAATGACCTTAAAAAGCAGCTTATTGACTTTATCCGCATGCAGTTCAAGAATAGCTGGCTCAAGAACCAGGGTGATCCTTCACGCATCATGTCTCTGATGGAGAAGATCAATCCCAATGCCCTGACAATAGGTTTTGGCCGCCGATTCGCTACATACAAGCGTGCTCATCTGCTCTTCACTGACCTGGACCGTTTGGCCAAGATAGTGAATAACCCCCAATATCCGGTACAGTTCTTCTTTACCGGTAAGGCTCACCCGCATGATGGTGCAGGTCAGGGACTTATCAAGCAGATTATTGACATCAGCCGCCGTCCGGAGTTCCTGGGCAAGATCATATTCCTGGAGAACTATGACATGCATCTGGCTCGCCGTCTTGTATCGGGCGTTGATATATGGCTGAATACTCCTACACGTCCGCTGGAGGCATCGGGTACATCGGGCGAGAAGGCTCTGATGAACGGTGTGGTAAACTTCTCAGTGCTTGACGGATGGTGGTATGAGGGTTATCGTGAGGGTGCCGGATGGGCATTGACCGATAAGCGTACATACAACAATCAGGCTTATCAGGATCAGCTGGATGCCGCTACAATATACAGCATCCTGGAGAATGAGATCCTGCCGCTCTACTATAACAAGAACGCTGAGGGTATCTCTGAGGGTTGGGTATCGACAATGAAGAACTCAATTGCACAGATTGCTCCTCATTATACTATGAAGCGTCAGCTTGATGACTACTTCAGCAAGTTCTACAACAAGATGGCTGAGCGCTCACACGTACTGCAGGCTAATGACTATGCCAAGGCTAAGGAGATTGCCGCTTGGAAGGAGGTTGTGGCACAGCGTTGGGATGCCATTGAGGTGGTTAGCTCTAACAAGACCGAGTCTATCCAGCAGGGCCTGTTTGAGACCGGTAAGGCATACGATACTGAGTATGTGATTGATGAGAAGGGCCTGGACGATGCAGTGGGCGTTGAGATGGTTGTTATGGGCTATGATGCCGATGGCAATGAGAAACTGCTCAAGGTGGTTCCGCTGGAGCTTGTAAAGCGCGAGGGTAACCTCTATACGTTCCATGGTCACGTCAAGAACGAGTTCCCCGGCTCATTCAAGGTTGCATACCGCATGTATCCCAAGAATGCAGACCTGCCTCACCGTCAGGACTTCTGCTACGTGAAGTGGTTCTATTAATAGTACAAAAGGGGACGTACAAAAGGGGACGGTTCCGTTTTGTATCATTTTAATTTAGAATCCCGTTGAGAGATAGATCTCGATGGGATTCTCTTTTTCTTCTTTTAGAAAATGATACAAAACGGAACCGTCCCCTTTTGTACTATTTTATCACGCCGGAGCCGAGCATCTCATCGTCGGGGGCATACCAGACGGCGAACTGTCCGGGTGTGATGCCGCGCTGAGGCTCGTCAAAGATGATGTATAGGCCCGATGCGCGCTGTATGAGCCAGGCATCCTGCAGAGGCTGGCGGTAGCGGATGCGGACGCGGTAACGGCGTACCTCACCAGCATTCATTTTAAGGTCGGGACGGATCCAGTGAATCTGTCCCGATTCTATTTTCAGGCAGCTGCGTGACAGGCCGGGGTGGGTGTGGCCCTCACCGGCATAGACCACATTGTTCTCAATGTCTGTTGAAATTACGAACAGTGAATCATCATGCCCGCCTACGTTCAGACCGTGGCGTTGGCCTATGGTAAAGAACTGCGCGCCGTCATGCGTACCTATTATCTTGCCCCATGGATTTGCCTTGAAACGGGTTTTCTTGGTGTGCTTGCGGCCGGAGCGGTAGGTCTCAGTTATGAATTTGATTGAATCGTAGCGGTATGGGGTGGCAAGACGCTCCAGGACATCGTCTGGAAGATGCGCTATCTTGGCGGGGTCATAATGATTGGAGCTGAGCGTGTTTGTGCACTTGTCCTCACTTATGTAACCGGTCACCATGTTGGCTGCGGAACCATCGGATGTAATGCTTGACAGGGCCTCCTGCTGGAACTTGTAATGCGGATTGGCGGTGTAGAACTCCGGATAGACCTCAACGATGTTGCCATCCACGCTCTTGAGTTTCTGCTTGAGGAACTCCGGCAGATCCACTTTGCCCACAAAGCAGATGCCCTGTGAGTCTTTCTTGGTGGCCGATGGTAGAGCGGCATCAGCTGCAATCTGACGCACCTCTTTCTTGAGCAGATGTCCTATGGGGAACAATGCCCTTGAAAGCTGTTCCTGATTTAGCTGGCATAGGAAATAGCTCTGGTCCTTGCCGGGGTCCACACCCTCAAATATGCGGTACATGGTGCTGCCGTCATCGGCCTTGAACTCCTCCTTGCGGCAGTAGTGACCGGTGGCCACCATATCGGCACCAAGCTTAAGTGCGGCATCAAGGAATGCATCGAACTTGATCTCGCGGTTGCAGAGTACATCGGGATTGGGAGTGCGGCCTTGCTCATACTCTGAGAACATGTAATCCACCACGCGGCGGCGGTACTCGTCACTCAGATCCACAAAGTGAAAGGGTATGCCTATCTTCTTGGCCACCATCTCAGCTACCAGGCGGTCCTCCTCCCACTCACAGTCACCGTGCAGCGTACCCTCAGTGTCATGCCAGTTCTGCATGAACATGGCAAACACATCATAGCCCTGCTGCTTGAGCAACAGTGCCGCTACGCTGGAATCAACGCCTCCTGAAAGACCTACACACACTTTCATGCCGCAAAGGTAAGCAAAAACGTGTAAAAGGGGACTGTCCCCTTTTTCACATTTTGTTCCGGATTTATTTGTGTTCTATTGTATGCTGTTGTATCTTCGTTGAAACAAAAGATCCTTTGTTTCACAATTTAGAATACGTTTGGTATGAAAAGATTCTCAATAGTTCTGATAGCGCTGCTTACGCTTTTCAATGCACAGGTCAATTCCAAGAGTACAATCGTTGTTTTCACACCCAAAAAGAAAGATGTCAGGACGCCGATGGTATCGGCAAGACGGCAATACTACTATTATAAAGACTCTGTTTTTGTCAGAGCTATGGGTATAAGAGTACGTGACCTGAGGGGCTTGGCACGGGATGCCGGCACTAATGATAGCCAGTTCAACAAGCCGTTTTATTCCAATGATGAGAGCGTTATTCTGTCAGGCATTGAATACATGTACAGTATAGGTAGTGCTCCTCTTGCCAATAACGGCCAGATAGACTTTACATACGATTCCAATGGCATACTCATCGGATATGAAACAACTCAAATAAATGCGGAGGATATCATCGACATTTGTAGTGAGTCTGACCTTTATCCTGTTGGTGCCACGGTAAAGACTGTCGTTGACAATGATCCCGATGATTATAGGAAAGAGGTCTATTACATCGACCCTGTTAGCGGTGAACGGCATGACGTATCAATAAAGAGATACAAGTATTTCAACGATGAGCCTGAACTGATAATTGAAAAAGCGCTGGATGAGAATGGCATATTGACTGAATATTCAAAAGTGGAATCCCAATATGACAGCCAGGGACGTCCGGCAGTTACTTTCATTTATACGCCGCATTTTACGGACCAGGGTGAGAGGTATCTTGGCATATATCGGAAATATGAGTATGAGTATCTGCCTGATGGCATGATTTCAAAAACCACCTGTTCTTGGGAAAACCAGGATGAAAACGGTCATTGGGAATACTTTGACAGAGTAATATCCGGCTATGATTCTGAAGGATACTACTGCTATGAGAAGATGGATTATGACCCGACGGAGTCAACCTGGTCAGGAAACCTGAAATTCAGGAGTCTGTTAAGTGATGACGGGACACAATATACTGAAATCAATTGGCTCTGGGACAGCGAAGGGAAAAAGTGGGAGCCATCTGCCAAATCGTTTTCCATATACAATTCAAGGGATATGGTTATATATCAGGAACACTACCTTTATGAACCTGCTTTGGGCACGTTTTATTTGAGCGGTAAGGGTGGCTATGATTTTCAGGGAGACACACTGCAGGTATCAGACTGGTCAATTGCTTACGATGCTCCTGAATCATTGGAACAACTCTCACAACAGGATGCGCGTATATCTTTTTCACGCAAGAATGAGTACTTTTATAATAAAGACAACAGGGTATCATCGGCCGCACACTTTGTACTGAATGACAAGGGCCAATGGGAGTTGGTCTCAAAAGAAGCAACGCTGTATTATGCATCGGGCCAGATAAGGAACTATTACCGTTTCTGTTTAGACATCCAGGGTGCCGATTCAGTATGGGTAATAGATGAGCTGAGAAACGTGGAAACAGATAATGCCGGAAATATTATTCTTGATGAATCATATAGCACATGGGATAATAACATCGATACATGGCAAACAGGCTCAATTTATGAATGGGAATATTCACCTTCCGGTAAGATGCTGAGTGAAATCCTGTCTGCCATTGAAATGGGCGACACTACACGCTATAAGACCCTCTTCAGTTATGATGATGCAGGCCGGACTGAACTGATTTCAAGATACTTACAGAATCCTAATGAGACTGACTGGATTCTGTACGGAAAGGAAGAGTACACGTTTGACAGTTCTACACGTACTTTGACCTCCCAGACATCAGACCTTGACCAGGAAAACCAATGGCAAATTATCGGTAAGACACTGAGACAACTGGACTCAAATGACCGTACGCTCCTATATGAAACCTACACCTGGGATTATGAAGCAAGCTGTTGGATGGGATTAAATAAAGAGGAGAACCTGTATAATGAACAGGGTGATACCGTGATGAGTGCTTCTTACGAATGGGATGACATGCTGAATGATTGGATAGGCTTAGAAAAAATCTGCATTAACAGCAAGAATGATACTATCAGCTCGGAGTTATATTTTTGGGATTATGACAGGAATGACTGGTGCGGAAGCAGTAAGATTGAAAGTTACTCCGCTGAAGATAAATTCATTGAAGCCAATTATTCCTGGAACTATACGACATGGTGCTGGGAGGGTGCCGATAAGAGTGAAATTATATTCGGCTCTGATGACTACAACTTTACCGACATAGAATATGAATGGGATGCGGATAATATGGATTGGGTAGCCAGCATGATGTATGTTTTTGAGAATGAGGAGACCGATTCATATTCATATGAAAGGACTACGTTTTTCGGTTGGAACAATCTGACATCACAGTGGGAATGTGGTTATAGAGAAACGGAACAAAGTTTCCGGAACAACGCGGGCAATCTGGATTACATCCTTACCATAAGAGAAAAACCAGATGGCAACACCAATGGCTGGAAAGCAGTGTACACCCTGAAAGATGTTTACGTCTATGCCGGCAAGACAGAGGTTGAAAACAGGAAGATCAATGCCGATATAATCATCTCAGACGGGATCATAACCGTCAGCACCGCCGATGACAGACAGATTTCCATAATCTCAGCATCCGGAACCCCAATAGCAAACGGTCACGCCACACTCACAGTTCCCGTAACCCCCGGAATCTACCTGATTACAATAGGCTCCCGCACCACCAAGGTCATTGTCCGCTCTTATTTGGCCATTTGACCTCTATTTCGGGCTCATTCCTTCCCCTTGTATTCCGAAAAGTTGTCTTTGTAGTCAGTTTTTCGGAGTAAAATAACAAATAAAAAGAAGAAAACGAATTTTTCTATTTGTGCGTGATTATGATATAGAAGAATTTGGCGCTAAAGCTGGTTATGTTTTAGAAGAAAATGATATAAAAGTTGGTTATGTTTTAGAAAGAATCTATCTTTGAAGCATTCAAAACGTCAATATTCATGTTTGAAAGAGAATTGATGACTAAGCTCCGTAACTGGAGAGACAAGAAACACCGCAAACCGCTGGTTCTGCGTGGTGCACGTCAGGTGGGCAAAACCACCCTTG
>CACYHN010000045.1 GCA_902774275.1 uncultured Bacteroidales bacterium | reverse complement strand
AGAGCCTTAGCCTTAACGCGGCGCAGGATCTGCTCCAGCTTACCACCAGCCTTGACACCGGCTGCCAGACCGTTCAGCTTAACGGGAACTGCCATAACGATGGGCTTCTCAGGAGTTACCTGATAGAAGTCGATGTGCAGGATGTTGTCCTTTACAGGGTGGAACTGGATCTCACGCATAACTGCCAGAACGGTGTTGCCGTCGATGGTCAGGTTAACTGAGAAAATATCGGGTGAATAAACGAGGTTGCGAACTTCTTCAAATGTTACGCTGAAAGCCTTGGCTACAGGAAGACCTTTCTCGTCACGCTCTACACCGTACAGGTTGCAGGGGATAAGGTTCTGCTTACGGAGTGCCTTGGCACCTTTCTTACCGAACTCGTTGCGGGCTGTGCCCTTTACGTCAATTGATTTCATTTTAAAACGTGTTACTCTAAATTGTTAATACTCAATTCACCATCACACAAAACACCGCTTTTTGGGGCGGGCTTTACGCAAAAGCGCGGCAAAGGTACAAAAAAAATTGAAAATTGAGAATTGAAAATTGAAAATTATGAATACCGATTCACAAAGGTTTCCATCCCGCAATCCAAGTACGCAGAATGTTTCCATCCCGCATCCCAAATCGGCAGAAGGTTTCCATCTGCACCCGGTAAAACGTAATCCCGACAGCAAAGCGTTGTCGAGATTACGTTTTACCCGGCCGAAGGCCGGCAGAGTGGAATGGAACGTAGTGAAATGAAACGGGTTTGGGGCGTCGCCGCCCCAAACTAAAAATAAGGTTGTTTCTAATACGCAGATAAGTTTCCAGTTAACGACTTTTTAGGCCCAAAGGGCCATAAAAGTCAAAAGAAAATCGAGCTGCGAAGCAGCGAGAGCCCGTTGTATAACTTAAAACTCGATTTTGAAGTCTTCCGAAGTTTTAGGCTCGGCCTCCTCCTGGGCAGGAGCCTCAGGTGCGGGTGCATCGGCCCCGTTGTCCTTCTCGGCCTCGTGTATGAATTTGATGGTCTTGGTGAGACCGTCTATGAAATTGCTGAAATCCTCGCGGTAGAGGAATATCTTATGCTTCTCAAAACTGACCTGCTGGTCATCACCCTCACCGCTGACGATTTTCTTGCTCTCAGTGATTGAGAGATACATCTCGTCCTTGCGTGTCTTACGTACATCCATGTAATAGATGCGTTTTCCTGCCTTGATGGCGTGTGAGAAAATCACATCCTTCTCCATCTCATCGGCTGTCTTCTTCCTGTATTCCTCCATAACGCGACGCATTTTAAATTTTCACAAATTTGGTGAATTGATTTGATATCGCCAAGAAATAGGAGGGCTAAATGGGCTTTGTGCCGAAAAAAATAGTACTTTTGCAAACCGATTTACGGTTTTGACACAAATGATAAACAGAGTTCTCATCAGACTGAAAGTAGTTCAGGTAATCTACGCATACTACCAGAACGGCGGGCAGAAGACGGCTATGGCCGATCGTGAACTTGCCCAGAGCATTGACAGCGCTTACTCTCTTTACAAAACCTTATTGTTTATTCCTGTGGCTTGGGCCCGTCAGATTGGCAAATCAGTGGCCAAGCAGAGACGTATGAACGCTCCCCATATTTCACGCAAGGAGATTCTGCTGGCTGAAAACAGGTTTATCGCTCAGCTGGAGACAAACAATGAGCTTGATTCATTCGTGCAGAGCAATGATATGGACTGGCTGTTTGAATCAGACTGGCTTAAGGATACTTGCGCCAAGATGCTTGAATCCGATGCGCTTGAAGAGTATATCCAGGGTGAGAAGTTTGATTTTGAGGCCGATAAGGAGCTGTGCCGTAAACTTTACAAGGAGTTTGTTGAGGAAAACGATGATCTGGATGCCTTGCTTGAGGAACAGAATATCTACTGGAACGGTGACAAGGAACTCATTGATTCATTCGTACTAAAGACCATCCGCTCATTTACTGACGGCAATGCCACTGAGCAGCCTCTCAAGAGCGAGTTTAAGGATGAGGAGGACCGTCAGTTTGCAATAGACCTGCTGCATTACGGACTTGATATGGCTTCTGAGCGTGAGAAGGTGGTGGCTGCCAACTGTCGTCGCTGGGATCCGAGCCGTCTGGCATTCCTGGACGTGATTATCATCCAGGTGGCAATGGCGGAGATGATGCATTTCCCGGGCATACCTGTCAGGGTTACAATGAATGAGTATGTGGAACTGGCCAAACTTCTGAGCACCCCGGCCAGCGGCAGTTTCGTAAACGGTATGCTTGATACCATTGCTAAAGATTTAGCCGCTCAGGGCAAGCTTAACAAGGAAATTTAATCAATAAAAAACAGATATTATGTCACAGATGCTTTTACTTAACCCCCTCCAGATGACATATCAGGAGGTAAACGTACAGAACACAGTTAATTTTGTCCAGGATGTTGACCTGAGTGCTCCTGCATCTTCATCACAGAGCGGTGCAGCCGGTCAGGGCGGCGCCATGGGCGGAAGCATGATTTGGATGCTGCTCCTTCTGCTTGTTATGATGTTCGTATTCATGCGTCCCCGTCAGGACAAGGAGGGTGAGAAGTTCCGCAACGCACTGCAGAAAGAGCAGGATGTTGTAACCAGTTCCGGTATCTTTGGAAAGATCAAGGATATAGATGAGGTTTCAGTAACCCTTGAGATTGCCCAGGGTATGAAGATCAAGGTTGACAAGCGTTATGTCAATCCTGTTCCCACTCCTCAGCCTGTAAAAGCTGAAAAGCCTTCACGCAGGAAGAAGGATCCCAGCAAGGACGAGAAAGCATAAAACAATAAGACTGTGCGGGACTCAGGTTTGTCCAAATCCCGATTTGCAGAATCATTGAAGAAAATCGGAGATTCCCTTCTGAAGCTGTTCAGAGGGGATTTCCTGGTTTTTCTGCTTTTCTTAGGCATCACCTTCTTTTTCTGGTGGTCACAAACCATGAGCCAGGATTATGATACCGTGATGAAACTGCCGGTCCAGGTTACCGGCGTTCCTGATGACGTCCGCGTTACCATGCCTGCAGAGAGCCAGATTTCCGTATCATTGAGCGGTAAGGGATCGGCTCTTAGAAAATCGGGCAGGAAAGGCGGAAAACATACCCTCCAGGTGCACAGCGGCACCTTCAATATGTCACAGGGGCATGCTTCACTCTCAACGCAGAGACTCAGGGATTCTGTTTCAGCGCTTTTGCCTGCAAATGTTTCAATAAGGGATATTGAACCGGACTCTTTAGTGTTCCAATATGCTTTGCAGCGCAGCGTCATGCTGCCCGTGGTATTTGACGGCACTACTGAGAGTCAGGATCAGTTCTTTCTGGAACGTATTGAGTTTCAGCCTGAAAGCATTGAGGCCAAGGTTCTGCTCTCCGATACGGTGGCTCATCGTGTGCTTGCCGATATCGGCAACATATCCATTTCTTCCGATACCACAGTGCTTGCGGTTCCTGTCAAGCCTGTGCCGGGAGTGCTGCTCAGTACGTCTGAGGTACGGATGACCGTCATCGCGCAACAATACACTGAAAAGAGCATAGAGGTGCCCATCACGGGTGTGAATTTCCCGGAGCATCTGTCTCTGAAATCATTCCCCTCAAAGGCTGTAGTGCTGGTCTGGGTCAAGATGTCAGAGTATGACAAGGTGAGTGCAAAAGATTTCCAGGTGGTGGTTGACTACAATGACGTGGCCGGGCGTGACGGTTCCAAAGCCGTGCTGCGTATATTCTCTCAGCCCGCCAATGTGCGTAACGTGAGGCTTCAGACGCGCACTGTAGATTATCTGATGGAGAGAAAACTGTTCTGATATGCTCACTATAGGGATTACAGGCGGAATAGGTTGCGGCAAGAGTTACGTATCGGCCAAGATGCGTCTGCGCGGCATACCGGTATATGATTCCGATACGCGCGCCAAGCTGATCACCGCTACCAATCCCGTGATAAAGATGGAGCTTACGCGCCTGGTAGGCCCCATGCTGTACTGCCCGTGCGGTTGTGGCGTGATGCAGAAGGAGGTGCTGGCCAAATTCATCTTTGGCAATCCTGATAATCTGGCCAAGGTAAACGCTATCATTCATCCTCGCGTAAAAGAGGATTTCAGGCAGTGGGCCGATGAGCAGAAAGGTAAGGATTTCTGCATATTGGAATCGGCCATATTGTTTGAGTCCGGATTTGACGGGGAGGTTGATTTCAAGGTGTGTGTTGATGCTCCGCTGGAACTCAGGATACGGCGCTGCATGGAACGGGACAAGATCACCCGTGAAGCTGTTGTGGAGCGTATCAACAACCAGATGGACCAGGCTGAGAAATGCAGCAAGGCTGATTTTGTGATTGTGAATGACGGAGTGCAGGCTCTTGAGCCGCAGATAGATGCACTTCTTGAAAAATGTAAGAAAACTTTAAACAAATAACATACTATTATGCTTAACGAGATTCTGACTATTTCAGGCAAGCCAAGCCTGTATAAGCTCCTAACCCGTGGCCGTGGCGCCCTTATCGTTGAAAACATTGATGAGACCAAGAAGCGTTTCCCCATTCAGGGAACTGACAAGGTGGTTTCACTGGGTGACATTTCAATCTTTACTGATGAGAAGGAGATGCCTCTGCGTGAGGTGTTCCTGGCTATTGAGGAGAAACTTGGCAAGAAGGAGATTGAGTTTAACTGGAAAAAGGCTTCAAATGATGAGCTGCTCAAGTTCTTTGCAGGCATCGTACCTGATTTTGACCGCGAGCGCGTATATCCCAGCCACATCAAGAAAATCGCCGGCTGGTACGACCTCCTGGTCAAGTACGGTGAGAACGATTTCTCCGAACCACAACCGGAAGCAGAGACACCTGCTGAATAATACCAATGCACCTGCGTTTCCACGTGCGTGTTTCTAATCCGCACAAGGTTTCCAGATAGGAAATATAAAGTGTAAAAAGGTTTCCAGTTGCAGTAAAGTAAAAAATATCCTCGCGAGCAAAGCTAGCGAGGATTTTTTTTACCCGGCCTGGAAGGCCGGCAGAGTGGAGCGGGACCTTGTCCCGCGGAACGGGTTTGGGGCGTCGCCGCCCCAAACTAAAAAAAGGTAAAAAGCTTCTAATACGCAGATAGGATCCTGTCCTGACGCTTAAGGCCATAGGTCGTAAAGCGCAAATACCGAGCGAAGCGAAACAGCGAGTTTTCATCGGATTATATCGAAAAAACGTAAAATTTGCACTTCATATAAAATAATATTTTATATGCGTTTTTTCTTGGTGGTTCCGTTAAAATGTTTTAACTTTGCGCCTACAACTCCTATTTAAGGACAATAATTATGGAAAAAGTAACAGTGCTTTCATCGGATCAGCTTTTCAACAGCTTCCTTGATCCCAAGTATATTCCCGCAGGTCAAAACAAGTATTATCTCCGTAACACCCAGGTGTGTGCACCTAAGGGAGGATGGCGTCATCTGACAAGTTCTGAGATTGAGGCTCTTGTCAAGAATGACAATACGGCCATGAGTTGGGATAACATCATGGTTACTGATGAGTTTGACCCCATGATGATCAAGAATAACAAGTTCTACGGATTCGTGCGCATTGGACGCGTAACATCAAACGGACTTCAGTTCCATGACCTCAGGCTTCCGTGCGGAATCTCCAACAGCTCAATCCACTCTTGCGATATAGGTGATGACTGCGCAATACATAACGTGCACTACCTGTCACATTATATAATAGGTGACCGCTGCATGCTCTTCAACATACAGGAGATGTCCTGCACAGATCATGCCAAGTTCGGTAACGGTATTGTCAAGGAGGGTGAGGATGAGGATGTCCGCGTCTGGCTGGAGCTCATGAACGAGACCGGATGCCGCAGGGTGCTCCCGTTTGACGGTATGATTGCAGCCGATGCCTACATGTGGGCCAAGTTCATTGACGATAAGCGCCTGCAGGACCGTCTCAAGATCATAACCCAGAATACGTTTGACAGCCGTCGCGGTTTCTACGGAACCATCGGTCACAGCAATGTGATAAAGAACTGCTGGATTATCAAGGATGTAAAGATTGGCAACAGCTGCTACATTAAAGGTGCCAGTAAGCTTAAGAACCTGACTATCAACTCATCAGAGATGGATCCCACCCAGATAGGTGAGAACGTGGTTCTGGTGAACGGTATCATCGGTTACGGATGCCGTCTGTTCTATTCTGTGATTGCAGTGCGTTTTGTACTGGGCAGCCATTCAAATCTTAAATACGGTGCCAGGCTCATGAACTCATTCATGGGTGACAACTCTACAATTTCTTGCTGTGAGGTGCTTCATAACCTCATCTTCCCGGCTCATGAGCAGCATCATAACAACTCGTTCCTGATTGCAAGCGTGGTCAAGGGTCAGTCAAACCTGGCTGCCGGCGCTACCATCGGCTCAAACCATAACTCTCGTACCAATGACAATGAGATTGAGGCCGGACGTGGTTTCTGGCCGGGTCTGTGCGTGAGCGTAAAGCACTCCTGCAAGTTTGCAAGCTTCACGATGCTGGCCAAGGGCGCTTATCCCGCTGAGATGATCAACCCGTTCCCGTTCGCGCTTATCAGTAATGATGAAAAGAACGGTGAACTGCACGTTATGCCGGCATTCTCATGGATGTACAATATGTTCGCCATGGCCCGTAACAACTGGAAGTACGCTACCCGTGATACCCGCGTATTCAAGATTCAGAATATTGAGTTTGATGCATACGCACCAGATTCAATGGAGGAGGCTATTGAGGCCCGCAAGCTTCTTGACAAGTGGACAGCCAAGGCCATGCTCCGCAAGGAGGGCAAGAATCCGGACAGTATGACCGATGAGGCTCTGATTGAGATGGGCCATAATCTCCTGAACGGCGATCCCAATAAGATAAAGGATCTTGAGGTGCTGGGTGAGAATATGGAGAAATCCAAGCGTAAAGTGGTCATTCTGCATCCGTATAAGGCATATCATGCATACGGTGACATGCTTACCTATTATGCTGTCAGGAATATCGTGGCATATCTGGAAGAGCATGAAGACGAGACGTTCCAGAGCATCAGCAAGCGTTTTGACGGTGACCGTGCACGCGTTTGGTTCAATCTGGGCGGTCAGCTCATGTCAATGGAGGATGTTGACCAGCTCCGTTCCGATATCAAGGACGGCACCCTGAACACATGGAAGGAGATACACCATCGCTATAATGAGATTTGGAAGAAATATCCTATAGATAAACTGCGTCACGCATATATGTCGCTCAAGCATATGCTTGGTGTGGATACACTTACGGTCGATGATTGGAACAACGCTCTCAATAAGGGTATTGACATGCAGCAGTACATATTCGATCAGGTGTATACTACTCGCAAGAAGGACTATGAGAACAAGTTCCGTCAGGCTACGTTCCTGAGCGAGGATGAGATGCTGGCAGCATGGGGCAAGCTGGATGAGAACAGTTTCATACTGAATCAGCGCAAGGAACTCAAGGAGTTTACCGAGCGTGTTCAGAGCATCCGCAAGCGCCTGCTTAAATAATTCAGTTTTGTAACTTTTTTGAATTTACTTAAAACAATAGTAATATGAATTTGACAGACAAAAAGTATTCTCAGTACGCACTCGTACAGGAGATGATGGACACAGTAGAGACTGTAAAGAAGTTTGATCCCGCTTGCACCAAGCAAATTGCTGAGCAGGTTAAGAAGGCTGGCAAGGCTTATTTTACCGGTGAGGGTTCAAGCCGTATATTCCCCGCCAAGAACGCTCTGCGCAAGACCAAGCGTTGGGGTATTGACCTTAATGCCCAGACCGATGGTTCATGGCAGTCACGTGAGTATGACCTGAGCAAGTTTGCCGTATTCTTGGCTTCAAACTCCGGCCGTACCAAGGAGGTTACTCTGCTGGCCAAGAAACTCATGGAGGAGGGCAATCCTCTCCGTTTTGGTCTGACCGCCAATGAGGGCACCATCCTCTCTACTTTCTGCGCCAATACTCATGTACTCAACTGCGGTTGGGAGCAGGCTGTAGCCGCAACCAAGAGCGTTGTGGAGCAGGCTCTCTACTATGAGTCAGTTCTGTGGAATATCGCTGGCAAGGATGTAAAGGCCGGTCTGGCTGCTCTTCCTGCTCAGATTGAGAAGGCTCTTACACTGCAGGTTCCTGCTGAGATCGTAGAGTGGGTCAAGAAGGCTGAGACAATCTACTTTGCCGGTTACAATGACGGTGTTGCTGAGGAGCTTACCCTTAAGACCAATGAGATTACCCGCCGTAAGTCTGATTTCCTGGAGGGCACATACGCTCTTCACGGAATTGAGGAGGTTATGAAGGAGGGTGACATCATCTTCTGGGTTGATCCTATTGCTGATGAGTATCAGAAGATTCAGGACTGCCTTATCAAGGGTGCCGGCGTGAAGGTTGTGGCTATTGCCGATCACGACACTCCGTTCCCCACCATCAAGACTCCTGCTGCCGGTGATTTCAATCCTTACGTTTATCTTTGCGCAGGTTGGAATGTGCTGGTTGAGATCGGTATTGCTACCGGTATGGATTTGGATCATCCTAACCGTGCCCGCAAGGTTGGTAATGAGATTCAACTCTGAATATAATTTTTAAAGTTTTTGATTCATTCGGGAAGGTCGGCTTGTGTTAGCCGGCCTTTCTTTTTAGGCTTGTCGTTCCCGGTCATGGATGGTTTTTCTGGTCTAATTTCCCCCAAATAATATGGAAAGACCTATCTTTGTGGAGAGATGGGAGATTTATTCAGATATCAGATTGCTGATGGTGTGGAGGCATTCAGTACTGAACGGGATGCTGTGTTGCCATTTTATGTGGTTCAGCCCCATCAGGTGCATGGGTGTGTGATTAGGGAGGTTACTGACCCTCATACCAATCGGGATGAGCTGGAGGGGGTGGATGCTCTGGTGACAAATGTGCCGGGAGTGGCGATATCGGTCCGTACGGCTGATTGCATTCCGGTGCTTCTGTATGATCCTGTGCACAAAGCGGTTGCCGCTGTCCATGACGGATGGAGGGGAACCGTCCAGTACCTGAGCCGGAAGGTTGTTGATTTCATGCACGAGCTGTATGGTACTGATGCTTCTGATTTGAAGGCGGTTATCGGGCCAGGTATCGGACCGGAGAGTTTTCAGGTGGGGCAGGAGGTGGCCGATGCTTTCCGTGATGCGGGATTCCCGATGGCGGAGATTCTACAGGATTGCGGACCTAAGAATCCCACCGCTGATAATCCGATGAACGGCGGATTGCACATTGACCTTTGGAAGGCAAACCGATGGCTCTTAGAGCAGGCGGGCGTAAAACCTCAAAACATACAGGTGGCCGGTATATGCACCTATCGCAACAATGACCGGTTCTTCTCCGCCCGACGTGAGGGACTTAAGTGCGGCCGCATAATCAATGTGATAAAATTGATAATTGAAAATTGAGAATTGAGAATTGAAAATTTACAAGCACCTGCGTTAACTCCCGTGACATTAAAAAACCTTCGGAATTTATCTCCGAAGGTTTTTTATAATTCTCAATTTTCAATTCTCAATTCTCAATTGGAATTTATTCCTTGCCAATGATTTTCCAAAGTCCGGCAGCAAGTGCACCGCCGCAAAGAGGAGCCACGATGAATATCCAGAGCTGGCTCAGGGCAGCACCGCCTGCAAAAATGGCGGGACCTATTGAACGGGCTGGGTTAACTGATGTACCGGTATAGCGGATGCAAACCAAGTGAACCAGAACCAGTGACAGACCGATTGCAAGGCCTGCAAAGTTGCCGGCACCCTTCTTGGCATCGGTAGTACCTAAAACAACAAGTACGAAAACGCAGGTGAATACCAACTCCGCAATAAAGCCAGTGCCCAGACTGATGCCCTCCTGACAAGCGTTCTCACCAAGTCCGCCGGGAGTGATGCCAAACAGTATGGCAGCACCTATTATGGCACCTATTACCTGGAAAATCATGTACATGACGGCGTCCTTACCGTTCATGCGGCCAGAGAGCCAAACGCCCAGTGTGATGGCGGGATTGATGTGGCAACCTGATATGCCACCGATGGCATATGCCATTGCCACAACGGCAAGACCGAATGCCAATGCTGTTCCAACTACGCCGGGAACACCAACGCCGGCAGGTGTGCAACTCAGGCTGACGGCAGCGCCGCAACCCATAAGAACCAGAACCATAGTTCCGATCATCTCAGCTAAGTACTTCTTCATAAATATCGCTTTTAGTTAGTTAAATAGATATAGTAGCGCTAAATTAGTAAATTAAATTGAAAGTGACGCATAAGGGTCGTTTAGTTTTGCGTCATTTTTCCATCACAAGGCTGATGCGCTGTCGCTCTAGATCTACACTCAGGACTTTGACTATCACCTGTTGCTGGAGGGAGATCACCTGCGTGGGGTCCTTTATGAACTTGCCGGGAGCCAGCTGTGAGACATGTATCAGGCCTTTTACGTGTACGCCGATATCCACAAACGCGCCAAAGTTGGTTATGTTGCTTATTATTCCGGGCAGAACCATATCGGCCTTGACATCCTCAATGGTGTGGACCTCGTTAGAGAACTCGAATTTCTTGAGCGGTCCGCGCGGGTCACGTCCGGGTTTTTCAAGTTCATGCATTATGTCGGTCAGGGTGGGTATGCCCACCTTGTCGGTCACGTATCGGTTTATGTCAATTTTGGCGCGGAGTTCAGGGCTTTTCATCAGTTCCTGGACGGTACACTTAAGGTCTTTGGCCATTTTCTCCACAATGGGATAGCTCTCCGGGTGGACAGCGCTGTTGTCCAGAGGCTGGTCGCTGTCCGGTACGCGCAGGAATCCGGCCGCCTGTTCAAACGCCTTTGCGCCCAGACGCGGCACCTTGAGCAGCTCCTTGCGGTTATGGAACGGCCCGTTCTCGGTGCGGTAATCCACGATGTTCTGCGCCAACTGCGGCCCTAAGCCGCTTATATATGTAAGAAGGTGGGTGCTGGCGGTGTTCAGGTTCACACCCACGCGGTTCACGCAGCTTATCACTGTCTGGTCAAGCGAGTGCTTGAGTTCAGTCTGGTTCACATCCTTCTGATACTGGCCTACACCTATTGATGACGGGTCAATCTTGACCAGCTCTGCCAACGGGTCCATCAGTCGTCGTCCGATAGACACGGCTCCGCGCACCGTGACGTCATAATCTGGAAACTCGTCGCGGGCAGTCTTGGAGGCGGAGTAAATAGAGGCTCCATCCTCATTCACGCTGAAAATCTGTACGCTTGCCGGCAGACGCAGGTGCTCTATGAAATCCTTGGTCTCGCGGCCTGCAGTGCCGTTTCCGATGGCTATGGCTTCAATCTTGTATTGCTCAACGAGTGCCTGTATCTTTGCGGCCGATTGGCGTGCCTCGTTGTGGGGCGGGTGGGGGTAGATGGTCTCGTTGTGCAGGAGCGTGCCCTGCTGGTCCAGGCATACCACCTTGCAGCCGGTCCTGAAGCCGGGGTCGATGCCCATTACAGCCTTCTGGCCCAATGGTGATGCCATCAGCAACTGCTCCAGATTGCGGGCGAATATCCGTATTGCCTCCACGTCAGCCGCGTTCTTCGATGATGCGGCAAATTCATTTTCAATAGAGGGTTGCAGCAAACGGTAGTATGAATCCTGCACTGCCTCATCAACCAGTTCCGATGCCTCTGACTTGCCGCGTACATAATGGCGTGACAGTGAATCGACCGTCTTGTCATCATCAATCTCTATCGATACACGCAGCATCCCTTCAGTCTCACCGCGGCGCATGGCCAGCAGACGGTGCGATGCGCATCGGTTCAGAGGCTCGCTAAAATCAAACCAGTCGCGGTATTTCTGGGCATCGGCCTCCTTGCTCTTGACCACCTTACTGTATATGCGGGCGGTGCGGCGGTAGGCGTTGCGGACCTGATTGCGTGTGCCTTCATCAAGTGAGACCTGCTCGGCAATGATGTCCATCGCTCCCTGGAGCGCATCGTCAACGCTCTCCACGCCTTTCTCCTTGCTCACGTATTTTTTGGCCTCGCGGTCCAGCGGAACGTATGCATTCTGTTTCATCACGAACTCAGCCAGCGGCTCCAGGCCTTTCTCACGGGCGGCATCGGCACGAGTCTTGCGGTGCGGCTTGTAGGGGGCGTATATGTCCTCAAGTTCTGTGGCGTCCCAGCAGTGCTCTATGCGGTCTTTCAGTTCGGGGGTCAGTTTGTCAAGCCCTTCAATTGTGCTCAGGACGGTCTCCTTACGCTTGGCCAGTGCATCAAGTCGTTCCAACGCGTTGCTCACCTCTGTAACCTGCACCTCATCCATGCCGCCGGTTGACTCCTTGCGGTATCGGCTTATAAATGGTATCGTGGCGCCGTTCTCAAGCAACTTCAGGGTGTTCTCCACCTGATGCTCTTTGAGGCCGGTCTCACGGACAATAATCTTTACATATTCAGAATTCATACAACAAAGGTAAATAATTGAGAATTGAAAATTGAGAATTGAGAATTGTTTTTTCTATCTTTGCCTTTGGAGCATCAAAGTGGTGCTCTGCTGGAGAGATACTGTGAAGAACACTCTTCGGGATTTGATAATTTAAACCATTAATACTTATGGCAAAAAAAGAGATTGAGGGCGTGTCAGGCCTTCAGAATGCCGGGCTTAGCGAAAAACTCAAGGCCCTGCAGGCAGCAACTGACAAAATTGAGAAAAGTTTCGGTAAGGGTTCAATCATGAAACTCGGCGATGAGAACATTGAGAATGTCGATGTTATCTCTACCGGTTCCATAGGCCTTAACGCCGCACTTGGCGTGGGCGGTTATCCTCGTGGCCGAATAATTGAGATCTACGGTCCCGAATCATCTGGTAAGACCACTCTGGCTATCCATGCCATTGCTGAGGCTCAGAAGAATGGCGGCATTGCGGCTTTCATTGATGCTGAGCATGCTTTTGACCGTTTCTATGCTTCAAAGTTAGGTGTGGATATCGATAACCTTTGGATTTCACAGCCTGATAACGGTGAGCAGGCTCTGGAGATTGCTGAGCAGCTTATCCGTTCAAGCGCCATCGATATCATCGTGATAGACAGTGTGGCAGCACTTACCCCCAAGGCTGAGATTGAGGGCGATATGGGCGATAACAAGGTTGGCCTTCAGGCCCGCCTTATGAGCCAGGCTCTGCGTAAGCTCACATCGACCATCAACAAGACCAATACCACCTGCATTTTCATCAACCAGTTGCGTGAGAAGATTGGCGTTATGTTCGGCAATCCTGAGACTACCACTGGCGGTAATGCTCTTAAGTTCTATGCATCTGTACGCTTGGATATACGCCGCGTCACATCACTTAAGGATGGTGATGAGGTGGTTGGTAACCAGGTTCGCGTCAAGGTGGTTAAGAATAAGGTGGCTCCTCCTTTCCGCAAGGCTGAGTTTGATATCATGTTTGGTGAGGGCATCAGCAAGAGCGGTGAGATTATTGACCTGGGTGTGGAGTATGGCATACTTAAGAAGAGCGGCTCATGGTTCAGCTATGGCGATACGCGCCTGGCTCAGGGTCGCGATGCTGCAAAGCAGGTTATGCAGGATAATCCTGAACTGGCGGAGGAGCTGGAGCAGAAGATTATGGCTGCCATCCTTGGCAGTCCCCAGAACCCCGATATGGATGAAGATTCGGAGATGATGCGAGATTAAAAGCAAAAGTTTCCAGTTGCACCAAGTAAAACAGAACCCTGACAGAGAAGCCCGTCAGGGTTTTGTTTTACCCGGCCTGGAAGGCCGGCAAGCGGAGTGAAACGGAGCGCGTTTCCAGAAGGAAACTAAAAAAAGGTTGTATCTATTACGCAGATAGGATTCCATCCTGACGCTTGAGGCCTTTAGGCCGTAAAGCGCAAACAACCGAGCGTAGCGTAGCAGCTTCAAACAAATAAAAACATACAACTATGGGAAAGATTATTGGAATTGACCTTGGAACCACAAACTCGTGCGTTTCAGTATTTGAGGGTAACGAGCCTGTTGTAATCGCTAACAGCGAGGGCAAGCGTACAACCCCTTCAATTGTGGCTTTCGTTGATGGCGGCGAGCGTAAGATAGGTGATCCTGCCAAGCGTCAGGCTATCACAAACCCGCAGCGTACCGTGTTCTCAATCAAGCGTTTCATGGGTGAGAACTGGGATCAGGTTCAGAAAGAGATTGCCCGTGTACCTTATAAGGTAGTCAAGGGTGACAACAATATGCCGCGTGTGGACATTGACGGACGTCTGTACACCGCTCAGGAGATATCGGCCATGATTCTTCAAAAAATGAAGAAGACTGCTGAGGATTATCTGGGCCAGGAGGTAACAGAGGCTGTAATCACAGTGCCTGCATACTTCAGCGACTCACAGCGTCAGGCTACCAAGGAGGCCGGTCAGATTGCCGGTCTGGATGTAAAGCGTATCGTGAACGAGCCTACCGCTGCTGCTCTGGCATACGGTGTTGACAAGGCTAACAAGGATATGAAGATTGCCGTATTCGACCTTGGCGGTGGTACATTCGATATCTCCATCCTGGAGTTCGGCGGCGGCGTATTCGAGGTTCTTGCCACCAACGGTGATACCCACCTGGGCGGTGATGACTTTGACCAGGTTATCATCAACTGGCTGGTAGAGGAGTTCAAGAAGGATGAGGGTGCTGACCTGACTGCCGATCCTATGGCACTGCAGCGCCTTAAGGAGGCTGCTGAGAAGGCCAAGATTGAGCTGTCATCATCAACCAGCACCGAGATCAACCTGCCGTACATCATGCCGGTAGCAGGTGTACCGCGTCACCTTGTAAAAACTCTTACACGTGCCAAGTTCGAGCAGTTGGCCAACGGCCTTATCCAGGCTTGCCTGGAGCCCTGCCGCAAGGCTATGTCCGATGCCGGTCTCTCCAACTCCGATATCGACGAGGTAATCCTGGTAGGTGGTTCAAGCCGTATCCCCGCAGTGCAGAAGCTGGTTGAGGATTTCTTTGGCAAGGTGCCTTCAAAGGGCGTTAACCCCGATGAGGTAGTAGCCGTAGGTGCTTCAATCCAGGGCGCCATCCTGAACAAGGAGGGCGGTGTAGGCGACATCGTCCTGCTGGATGTAACACCTCTTACCATGGGTATCGAGACCATGGGCGGCGTAATGACCAAGCTGATCGACGCCAACACCACAATCCCGTGCAAGAAGAGTGAAATTTTTTCAACAGCTGCCGATAACCAGACAGCCGTAACAATACATGTGCTGCAGGGCGAGCGTCCTATGGCATCACAGAATAAGTCAATCGGTCAGTTCAACCTGGAGGGTATTGCTCCCGCACGCCGTGGTGTTCCGCAGATTGAGGTAACATTCGATATCGATGCCAATGGTATCCTTAAGGTATCAGCCAAGGATAAGGCTACAGGCAAGGAGCAGGCCATCCGTATAGAGGCAAGCTCAGGTCTTAGCAAGGAGGAGATTGAGCGCATGAAAGCCGAGGCCGAGGCCAACGCCGATGCCGATAAGAAGGAGCGCGAGAAGGTCGATAAGCTCAACCAGGCTGACTCAATGATATTCCAGACCGAGCAGCAGCTGCAGGAGCTTGGTGACAAGATTCCGGCTGACAAGAAGGCTCCTATCGAGAGCGCACTTAACGCCCTTAAGGATGCTCACAAGGCTCAGGACATTGCTGCCATTGACAAGGCTATGGCAGAACTCAACACTGCATTCCAGGCAGCCAGCGCCCAGATGTACCAGCAGAGCGGCGCACAGGGCCAGCCCGGTGCAGGCGCAGGATTTGGTGGCGGTGCCCAGGGCGGCTCCCAGAACGGCGGCCAGAGCAACTCAGGCAGCAGCTCTGACAACGTCCAGGATGCTGACTTTGAGGAGGTCAAGTAACACCCTTGTAAAAGAAATTTGTCTTACAGATGATAATCCGCATGGTCCGTATGGGTCATGCGGATTTTTTATGCTTTCATATATTTGGCTAAAAGGATTCTTTATAGTATTTTTACAGCGCTTTTTTGGAATAATATAAATAATTAAAATAAAAATGCGTATGAGAAAATTCTACACTTTGTTAGCCTTAGGCCTTCTGCCGTTACAGGCATTCTCCCAATCCATTCCGGAGTATTGTCTGGATAATCCGACAGTCGCTGCCTATTTCAGCGAACCGGAGTATAATTCTAATGATTACTCCTACACTTATATCACCAAATACTGCTATGATTTGCCATGGAACTGGAAAAACTACGGTAATGGTGAAAGACTTGACCAGCCACTGCCTGCCAAGGTTAATTTTCAGAATGCTTTGACTGAAGCCGGCACACTTTACGTAAGTGAGAATACTGATTATTCTGATGCATTGGTTAAGTCAGTAGCACAGGGCATCAGCTCCATAGATGTATATAACCTTATTCCCAATAGGACATATAATTGGAAAGTGGTCTCTAATACATCTTCTGCAGAAATTGAATCAGGTCAGTTCAAGACTACCGGTCATGTCCGCATGCTTAAGATTGACGGTATATTCAATGTTCGTGATATGGGTGGCTATCCAACATTGGGCGGCACAACTATGAAATACGGAAAGATCATAAGAGGATCACGCTTGAATGTAAATGGTAGCACGCAGAAAATAATCACTGATGAAGGTATAGCAGAGTTGCTCAGACTTGGAGTCTTGGCAGAACTTGATATGCGAGATGAGAGCAATGCTCCTATGGCAACTTCTGGTCCTCGTCACTCATATTTGGGCGATGATATTCCTATAGCCAACTTTACCGGTGCTTACGCAAGCCGTATTGCCACATTTGCTGATGCCCCTCACAGCATACGTGGTATCAAGCAGATGATTGCATGGTTCAAACAGGACAGACCGGTTTATCTGCACTGCTCTGTAGGTGCTGACCGTACAGGTACCGTAGCATATCTGGTAGGTGCGCTCTGCGGTATGAGTGAGGACGCTTTGGCTCGTGATTTTGAGTTGACATCATTCTCTGGCGATTCTGTGGATAATGAGGCTGATCGCGGCACATGGGAGATCTTGGTTCGTCAAAGAACAGATGTAGGACGTCTGGATAAATGTTCCAGTCCTGAAAGTTACAGGTTCTCAGATATGGTTGACAAAATCAAGTCATTCCCAGGCGGCACTTTCCAGCGCAAGGTTTACAATCATTTGAGAGAAGGTGTTCAGGGTGAAAATATTTCAGCGGATGATCTGTCATTTCTTGTAAAATATTTGACCGGTTATTCAATCTTGGCCGGATTTAATACAGATGTGGATACGCTTAAATTGGAGCTGGGGCAGACTCAAAAGATAAATGTGACGCCTTACCCTGTGGAAGCAGAATATTCCAGTATTTCTTTCAAATCGACGAGTGAGATGATAGCCACTGTATCTGAAGATGGTGTTGTTACCGCTGTTGGTGGAGGTTCCGCGAA
>CACYHN010000044.1 GCA_902774275.1 uncultured Bacteroidales bacterium | reverse complement strand
CTTGAAGGTCTTGGCACCGTCCTTGCGTCCGTTCTGGAAAGGGTAGGTGGTGTTGGCCTTCATTACCTTTGACATGGTGGACATGTTGAACGACGGGTTTACGCATATCTTCTTGTATCCGAACATCTGCTGGGCATACATGGCTCCCATGGATGTACCAACTATGATATCGGGTTTCTGCTCCTCAATGTATTGGTGCAGATAGGGAAGAGCTTCTACGGGGTCAACGGGGATATCGGGTGCGCATACCTCAAGTTCAGGAAGCATGTGGTGCAGGCTTTCAACAGTGCCGCTTGCTCCTGATGACATGAAACCGTGAAAATAGACCAGTTTCATTACTTGCCGGCTTTGAGTCCCTTGATTACGGCGTTGGTGAATCCGGCCTCCTCCATGGCGTTAAGGCCCTTGATGGTAATACCGCCGGGGGTGGTAACCTTGTCAACCTCCTGCTCAGGATGTGAGCCGTGAGCCAGCAGCAGTTCTACTGCGCCCTTGATGGTGCCCAGCACAATCTCCTGTGCATCCTTGGGGTAGAAGCCCATCTCTACGCCACCTTCCACGTTGGCGCGGATATAGCGGAATACGTATGCTATGCCGCATGAAGCAAGTGCTGTACCTGCGGTCATCTGCTTCTCCTCAACCTGCTTGGTGAAACCTACCTGACCAAACAGCTTCTGAATCAGGTCCAGATTCTTCTTGCTGGCTGTGTTTGAGCAGTAGAAGAATACACCTGCACCCACCTCAACTGCGATATTGGGGATAAGGTAAACCACCTGGGGTTTCTCTCCCTTCTTGTCAAAAAGCTCGGCCAGCTTGTCCAGGCCTACGCCAGCTGCGATTGATATGATGAGCTGTTTCTTGTAATCCAATGCGGCCTTAACCTCCTCTACGGCAGCCGGCAGAATCCAGGGCTTTACGGCAAACAGAACTATGTCTGCACCCTTAACGGCACTTACATTATCCTTTGATGTACCTATAGCGGGTACATCTTTCTTAAGGTTCTCAAGTGTTGCATCGCTGCGGTCGCAGCAAGTAATATCCTTTGCGGCAAACACCTTCTTTGCTGCAAATCCTCTGGCAATGGCGCCACCCATATTTCCGGCACCGATAATAGTGATCTTCATAATCGTGAATGTTTAACTGCGCGAAGGTACATAAAAAAATAAAAAGGTATAAAGGAAATGATATATAACGCAGGTAATAACGTATCGGGGCGAGTGAGACCTCGAACGAGAGCGGTCCCGGAGGGCCGCCAAGCGGAATGGAATGGAGTGCTTTCGCGAAGCGAAATAAAAAGAGAAACATCTTCGAATCCATCTCCGCCCACAAAAAAACGCCCCGAAAGGGACGTTGTTTTGTGGGTGAAGATGGATTCGAACCACCGAAGTCGAGAGACAGCAGATTTACAGTCTGCCCCATTTGGCCACTCTGGAATTCACCCAGCCTGAAACCTGTCTTGATTACTTGCTGGTAAGACGGGCTATGTATTTGTCAATCTCCCTTCCCTCATAAGAGTCAGGATAATTGACCTTGATCATCTTGTAGAGCTTGAGAGCCTTGTCTGACTGGTCAAGAGACTCATAGATGATACCTGCCTGTAAATAATAATAAGGTGAGAGTACCTTGTTGTTAGCATTCTTGGCGGCCTTCTCAAATGTTGTGGCAGCCTTGCTTACCTGACCGTTGGTGGCGTAGCAGTTGGCAAGTGCGCCCAGAGCTGCAGGGCTTACCATCTGGTCATTGCCGTTAAACTTGGAAAGATACTTCTCAGCTATATCCATGCTGTCAAGCTGTGCGTAGCAAAGACCGGCATAGAGGTTTGCCAGCTTATTGGCCTTGGTGCCTTTGAACTTGTCAGCCAAAGCCTCAAAACCTTCAAAACCGTAAGCATCACCGTTAAGTGCAGTCTGATAATCACCGTTGATGAAATATGATTCACCGGGGAATATGGCCTCAGAAGCCTTGATCTGGCGCGGCTGTGCAACTTTTGCGTTGTAAAGCATGCCGCCGGCAATGATTACTATGATTGCAATGAGAGCACCGAAGATAGTCTTCTTGTTGTTCTCAAAAAACTGTTCTGACTTTGACAAAGCCTCTTCAAGGCCTTTCTGATCCTGCTTTGGAGCGGGAGTTACTGATTTCTTTGCCATTTCCTCTTTTATTTGCGGGTGCAAAAATAGTTATTTTTTTACTATGCGAATACAATTTGATTCAAAAAAGACTGATATTCGGAAAAGAAAAGTAATTTCGCATTCATCAAATGATATTTGATATGCTACTTGACCATCTGTTTGTACAGGATTACAGAAATATAGTTCAGGCTGACCTTGAGTTCTCACCCAAGCTGAATTGCTTTGTGGGAAAGAACGGTATGGGCAAGACAAACTTGCTTGATGCCATCTATTGCCTCTCTTTCTGCAAGAGTTCTGTAAGCCTTACTGACCAGCAGACTGTAAGGCACGGTGCTGATTGCTATCAGCTGCAGGGCTCATATTTCCTGCCCTCAGGTGATAAGACGGTAATAGGTTGCCTGTCAAGGTTCAAGGGACATAAGCAGATCAAGCGTGACGGTAAGGAGTATCAGCGTTTTTCTGACCACATAGGTTATATCCCGCTCGTTATGGTGTCACCTCAGGATGCGGAACTTATTTCCGGAGGGTCCGATGAGCGCAGACGTTTCATGGATATCATCATATCACAGTATGATACTGAATACCTTAAACTGCTGATATCATATAACAAGGCGCTCCAGCAACGTAATGTCCTGCTCAAGATGGAGAGTGAGCCTGACAGGGAAATGTTTCTTATGTGGGAACAGATTATGGCCGATACGGGCGTCAAGATCTATGAGAGACGTAAGGCTTTGACAGACAGATTGGTTCCGTGTTTCAGTGAAATGTACTCATTGATAGGCGATTCTTCAGAGCAGGTTTCACTTTCATATACATCACACGTGGAGCGGGGTGATCTGCTGGCTCAGTTTGAGAGCGGGCGTGCGCTTGACAGAAGTGCCGGTTATACGCTTCACGGAATACACAAGGATGAACTGGAGATGAATCTGGACGGATATCCTATACGCCGTGAGGGATCACAGGGGCAGAACAAGAGCTATCTTGTGGCTCTTAAGCTGGCACAGTACAGGCTGTTGAAAGAGACTTGCAGGAAACGTCCCATCCTCTTGCTTGATGATATCTTTGACCGTCTGGATGCTGTCCGTGTTTCACGTATCCTGTCTATCGTATCGGATCCGGAATTCGGTCAGGTCTTCATAACTGATGTGGACCGCAACCATATAGACGGCATTCTTGCCGATGCAGGCTGTGATTACAAGGTGTTTACGATAGAGAACGGTAATGTGCTATGAGAAAGACTGAATCAGAGAAGGTGGGCGGTGTGATACTCCAGTATCTGCGTGAGATGGGGCTGGAGACCCCGCTTAACGAGCACAGGCTTATTAACGCATGGGATACTGTACTTGGTCCCGCGGTATCAAAATACACCAAAGACCTAAAGATTTACAATCAGGTATTGTTTGTTACTGTTTCATCGGCAGCATTGCGTAATGAACTGATGATGCGCCGTACAGAACTGGTGGCACGCCTGAATGCCCAAGCCGGCGCTCAGGTGATAACACAGATTGTTTTACGGTAACCCCAGAGGATTTACTGTTTCAGCACCTCAATGGCCTTGGCTACGGCAGGGTCAGTGTTGTTAATGAATGCAATGTAGTCCTGCATATCCAGCGCATCATATATGATGTTGGCGTAAAGTGCCTGTCGCATCTGGTTTAAGGCAGGTTTTGTCATTCTCTCGTCTCTCTTGACGCCGTTTTTCTCAGCAAACTCATAGAACCTGTTCAGCACATTCTTCTTGTCAAGATAGCTCTCTACCTCCTGGTATGTCTTGAAATCGGAGAATGTGGCTCTGTTGGCATCTACATATTTGAATGAGAATTTGTTTACAAGGCTCTTGCGTACTACGGTTGAGTAGTAGGTGGAATAGCCGGTGGTGTCCTGCGCTACAAAGATATCAGGCATGATACCTCCGCCACCATA
The DNA here is from genome assembly GCA_902774275.1 of uncultured Bacteroidales bacterium. Lineage (GTDB taxonomy): Bacteria > Bacteroidota > Bacteroidia > Bacteroidales > Bacteroidaceae > Colenecus. The sequence goes on along the minus strand of CACYHN010000044.1, from coordinate 10,780 downwards.
TACTATGCGGCCTCCTTTAGTGGTGTAAACCTCACTTTCATCTTGCTTTATGCTGTCCGCGCTGAAGAACTCACCATGCTCATAACGCTTCAGGATGTCCATTGCATAGTCTTCATCGGACTCACCGTATGGTTTCTGGATGCATCGGCCTGAGGGCGTAAAATAACGTGCTATGGTTATGCGCATGCTGGAGCCGTCAGAGAACTCGATGGCCTCTTGTACAAGGCCTTTACCGAATGAGCGGCGGCCTACAATGGTGCCGCGGTCATTATCCTGAATGGCTCCGGTGAATATCTCTGCAGCTGATGCCGATGATTCGTCAATCAATACTACAATAGGAGTAGAGGTGTAGTGACCGTGGCCGGTAGCGTATGTCCTTGATGTGGGATTGTGGGCACCTTGGGTATATACAATAAGGTCATTCTTGGGTAGAAACTCATTAGCCATCTGTATAGCTGCGCCCAGATAACCTCCGGTGTTGCCGCGCAGGTCAATGATGAGTTTCCTCATGCCTTTGTTGCTGAGCTCGGCCAGGCCTATCATCATCTCGGCAAGGGTGGTCTCACCAAACTTGTTTATGAGTATGTAGCCTATGCCGTCCTCCTTTGAAATCATGTATGCGGCATCTACACTCTTGACGGGAATATCTCCGCGTTCTATGTTGAAATCCAGAATTCCGGACTCTCCTGAACGCATTATGCCCACCTTTACATTGGTGCCTTTGGGGCCCTTGAGATTCTTGACCACTTCATTGCTGGAGATCTTCTTTCCTGCAAATACGGAGTCGTTGATGAGTACGATGCGGTCACCGGCCAGGATTCCCACCTTTTCAGAAGGACCTCCGTGTATGACACTGTTTACACGTACGGTGTCATCCTGCATGGAGAACTGTATGCCGATGCCTGAGAAACTGCCGTGAAGTTCATCATTGCTCTCTTGAGTCTCCTCAGCGGGATAGTATGCGGAGTGGGGATCAAGTTCCTGAAGGATGACAGGAAGTGCGCGGTCAATGATGGAGTCCATGTTGACATTCTCCACGTATTTCTTGTCAAGTGCGTTGATAAGTGCCTGTATCTTTGATACTCCCAGGGTGCCAATCCTATATTCATGGCCCGGTTTCTGCTGCTTGATGAGTGTAATTACCACTCTACTTCCGATAAAGAAACCGATAATAAGTACAATCAGCGACCAGAGTATTTTTTTGAGTATTTTCATTTTGAACTGTCTTCTGAGTTAAGGTCAAGGTATTTTACTTCAATTCCTGCGCGTCTGAGCAGGTCAACACCATCTGTAAGCCGATATTGCTCTGTGTAAATAACGCGCTTAATGCCGGATTGGATGATCAGTTTGGCACATTCAATGCAGGGTGATGCTGTAACATACAGAGTTGCACCGTCACTGCTGTTTGATGAACGTGCCAGCTTTGTTATGGCATTGGCCTCGGCATGAAGTACATACGGCTTGGAAACATTGTTCTCATCTTCACATATATTCTCAAATCCGGTGGGGGTACCGTTGTATCCGTCGGATATTATCATATTATTCTTAACGACAAGTGCACCTACCTTACGGCGTACGCAGTAGGAGTTTTCAGCCCATATAAGGGCCATTCTCGCGTATCGGCAGTCAAGTGCAGCTTTCTTTTTCTCGTCCATATTCTAACTTTGGCGTTGGCTTTTGCTTGAGTCAACTTATCAGATTCTCTAATGCGGGAATGAGTATCTCTTTGCGGCGAAGGCTTATCAGGCCATCGGCTTCAAGAGTGTTCAATTCACGCGAAACATTCAGTCTCGTTGCATCCATCAGAGCTGCCAGGTCATTCATCTTTATTATGAGCTGTTTCTGCCCGCTTTGGATATCAGACAGGCCCTTGATGAAATGGATGATGCGCTCCCTCAGGGTCATTCCGTCCATGCTCCAGATGTGACCGTCCAGTTGCTGCACACGTCCGCTCAGAATGTTGAGCAGATTCATGCGGCAAATGTTGTACTTGCCCAGTTCCGTATAGATGTACTGTTTGTCAACCATAAGGAAACTGCATGTGGTGGCAGCAGTGTAGGTGCGTTGGTAAAGACCGGCTCTTCCGAACATGGAGTAGGGTTCAATAAGGTATGGCGCCTCAATGTTCTCCTTAAAGGTAAAGCGGCCGTTCTTGCCGTCTCTTGAACTCTCTACCGTGCCACTAATGAGAAAAGCCAGGTTCTTGCATCTGTCACCTGCATTTATTATGGTACTCCCGGACTCATATCGAATGAAATCCAGACGTATTTTCTGTAGCAGACTGTTGAAGTCAGCCTGGTTCAGGCCCTGAAAAAGAGGCAAACTGAGCAGTGTGTCATACATTGGGAGTTCCATATTTTCAAATTCACGCAAAGTTAATGTTTTTTTTTATGTAGGTTTGGAAATAATCCACAGGAATCACTATTTTTGTAAAAACGGGTTTATCCCAAACATTAATTAACCAATAATTGTTTTAGCCTATGATGGATTTATTCAATTCCCTTGAACCATTACAGAAGTTTTTCTGGGTTATTGCACTTTGCGCATCGCTCGTGTTCCTGATTCAGACTATAATGACTTTTGTGGGGTTAGGTACTGATGCCGATGTTGACGCCGGACCGATGGACAGTTCCATTGATTCCATGGAAGACGGTTCCCTGAGTGGGGTATTCTCTTTCCGCAATCTTATCAATTTCCTGTTAGGATACGGTTGGGCTGGCGCATTGCTGTTCAGTTCAATTGAAAAAGGCTGGCTGCTGCAGGTGGTGGCCATTGCCGTAGGATTGGTGTTTGTGCTTGCATTTGTGTTCATGTTCCGTCAGGTCATGAAGCTTTCGCATGACGGCAGTTTCAAGATGAGTGAGGCTGTAGGCCTTAAGGCCGATGTTTATCTGCGCATTCCGGCATCCCGTTCAGGACGTGGCAAGGTGCAGGTGAGCGTAAAAGGCTCCGTGCATGAGGTTGATGCCATGACAGACCGCAGTGAGGAGATTGCTACTGGCGGACAGGTCAAGATTGTAAAGGTCTTGGGAGATGATCTGCTGTTGGTGGAATAATTGAAAATTGAGAATTGAAAATTGAAAATTTTTGGAGCAGTGAGAGGAGAGAAAGCTCGCTTTATATCCCGAATCGCGACAAAAATCATGGAACGAAGTGACATAATTAATACTTAGAACCTGCGTAAAATAAGCTTTCCGTATGGTAAATTCTCAATTATATAAACGACATTTCAATAACTTAAAATACTAATTAATAAAATGAACGGAAGTAACATTTCAATTCTTGTAGTGATAGGAGTAGTCCTCCTTTTTATACTGTTTGCAACAATTATCCGCAGGTACAGACGTTGCCCGTCGGACAAGATTCTGGTAGTTTACGGAAAGACCGGTGGCGGTAGCGCCAAGTGTATACATGGCGGCGGTAAGTTTGTATGGCCTGTAATTCAGGACTATGCTTACCTGAGCCTGACACCTATCTCTATCGATGCAAACCTGACCAACGCCCTGAGCCGTCAGAACATCCGCGTGGATGTACCCTGCCGTTTCACCGTAGGTATATCGACAGAGCCGGACAGCATGAACAACGCTGCCGAGCGTCTGCTTGGACTTTCCGCCGATGAGATTCAGGAACTGGCCCGTGATATCCTGTTCGGTCAGTTGCGTCTGGTTATCGCAACCATGTCAATTGAGGAGATCAACAGTGACCGTGACACTTTCCTGGAGAAGATTGCCAAGAACGTTGAGGTTGAACTTAAGAAGATAGGTCTGCGCCTTATCAACGTAAACGTAACCGATATCAAGGATGAGTCAGGTTATATACAGGCTCTGGGTAAGGAGGCTGCCGCCAAGGCCATCAACGAGGCTAAGGTAAGCGTTGCCGAGCAGGACCGTAACGGTGAGATAGGTAAGGCCGAGGCCGTTAAGGAAACCCGTATCCGTACATCACAGGCTAATGCCGTTGCCGTACAGGGTGAAAACAACGCCAAGGTTGAGATTGCAAACTCAGATGCATTCCGTCGTGAGAAAGAGGCTGAGGCTAACCGTCTGGCTGTAACTGCTGAGAAGGTTCAGCAGGCTAAGGCGTTGCAGGATGCTTACATTGCAGAGCGTGACGCAGAAAATGCCCGTGCCGAGCGTGAGCGTTCAACCCAGCAGGCCAACATCCTGGTTGCCCAGCAGGTTGAGAAGGACCGTATCATCATAGCTGCTGAGGCTGAGGCTGAGAAACTGCGTGTAAGTGCCAAGGGTGAGGCTGATGCCATATTCGCCCGCATGGAAGCTGAGGCTAAGGGTTACTTTGAGATCCTGACCAAGCAGGCTGCCGGTTATGACAAGATGGTACAGGCTGCAGGCGGTGATGCCGCTAAGGCATTTATGCTGCTCATGTCAGAGAAGATGCCGGAACTTGTAAAGACTCAGGTAGAGGCTATCAAGGGTATCAAGTTCGACAACGTGACCGTTTGGGATTCAGGCAACAGCGCCGACGGAAAGGGCTCTACCGCCAACTTCCTGAGCGGACTGCTCAAGTCTGTTCCTCCTATGTCTGACCTCTTCAACATGGCTGGTCTGAACCTTCCGGAGTATCTCGCCAAGAAACAGGAGGCTGAGAATGTTCAGGCTGAGGAAATAAAGGACGAAAAGAAAAAGAAGTAACTTCAATTAAATCAACAAAAAAGTTGGCTGTAAGCCGTCGGCCTACAGCCAACTTTTTTACTAACCTTACAAATATGTGTTTTTATGGTAGATTTTAATTATTACGCACCGACTGAGGTGGTATTCGGAAAGAACTCCGAGAAGCAGCTGGCTGAGCTGGTACGCAAGTACGGCGGCAGCAAGGTGCTGGTTCATTACGGTGGCAAGAGCGCCATCAAATCAGGTCTTCTGGAAAAGGTGGAGCGTCTGCTCCGTGAAGGCGGCATTAAGTATGTGATGCTGGGTGGTGTTGTGCCTAATCCCAGACTCTCCAAGGTTCATGAGGGTATAGACCTGTGCCGTAAGGAGAAGGTTGACTTTATCCTGGCCGTGGGCGGCGGCAGTGTGATTGACTCATCCAAGGCTATCGCATACGGTGTACCATATGATGGTGAGGTATGGGATGTATATATGCGTAAATATACTCCGCAGACCTGCTTGCCAGTGGCATCGGTCCTGACCATTCCCGCTGCAGGCAGTGAGATGAGTGAGTCAAGCGTTATCACTAATGAGGACGGTGACGTAAAGATAGGCTACTCCAACAATATAAGCCGCCCCAAGTTTGCTATCATGAACCCGGAGCGCACCTACACGCTGCCCCCGTATCAGACGGCTGCAGGTGTTACGGATATAATGATGCACACTATGGAGCGCTATTTTTCACATGATGGTGACATGAACCTGACCGATGCAGTGGCCGAGGCTCTGTTGCGTACTATGATGGAGTGTGTACCTGAGGTACTTAAGGATCCTGAGAACTACCGTTACCGAGCACAGATAATGTGGGGCGGCAGCATTGCCCATAATGACCTGACCGGTTGTGGCCGTATAGGTGACTGGGCTACACACCAGCTGGAGCATGAGCTGAGTGGCATGTTTGACGTTACTCACGGCGCAGGTCTGGCTGCCATATGGCCCAGTTGGGCACGATACGTATATAAATGTGACGTGAGCCGTTTTGTGCGTTTCGCTGTGAACGTGATGGGCGTGGAGAATGACTTTACTGATCCGGAAGGTACGGCAATCCGTGGTATTGAGGCAATGGAGCGTTTCTACCATTCAATAGGTATGCCCATAAACATTCATGAACTGATAGGACGTGAGGTCACTGACGCGGAGATCAAGGAGATGGTACGCAAGTGCAGTCAGGACGGAACTGCTCCTCAGGGCATGTTCAAGGTACTTCAGCCTTCAGATATGGAAGCCATTTACAAACTGGCCAGGTAAATAATTGAGGATTGAGATTAGAGAATTGTTGCGCGGAATCCACGTGACAATTCTTTTTTTCTATCCATTCTCAGCATTCAATTATACCTAATTGTGAGTATATCCCGTTATTGCGGAAAGCATTATTTTTGCACTCAGTTAGACTTACTTGCGTAAAATTATGGGTGTAAAAGCATCTGAGTATGTCCGTCAGGACAAGATGAGGGAACTGATTGATGATAACAATCTGCTGCTTCTGGTTATCAGCAGGTTCGGAATACAGTTCGGATTCGGTGACAGTACCATAGAGGAGGTATGCCGCGAGAACGGTGTTGACTGCTCCACATTCCTGGCTGTGGCAAACCTTATTGCCGGCAAGAACTACACAGGATACACCGTTTCACTACCTGCCATCATTGATTATCTTAAGCGGGCCCATACATATTTCAGTGATTTTATCCTGCCTACAATACGTAGGAAACTGATTGAGGCCATCAACTGCAATGATGTGAATGACGTTGCGTTCCTGATACTCAAATTCTATGATGACTATACCATTGAGGTGGAGAACCACATGAAATATGAGAACGATACCATATTCGTGTATGTGGAGAAGTTATTGCATGGCCAACCTACAGGAAAGTTCAACATCTCCAAGTACTCAGTAAGTCATGATAATGGTTCTGAGAAGCTTAAGGAACTTAAGGATATTGTGATACGTCACTATCGTCAGCCCAACAATGACCTTCTCAACTCTGCTCTTTATGACATCATAAACTGTGAGAATGACCTTATTTCACACAGCGAGATAGAGGAACGTCTCTTTGTTCCTGCCGTAATGAAACTTGAAAAGGCAGCCGTTGTAAGTAGTGAGCAGTTGCAGACAGGCGCACCTGAGTACGGAAGCAGCAGCCTGGCGTTGATAAGTGACCGTGAGAAAGACATAATAAGATGTGTAGCCAAGGGTATGTCAAATAAGGAGATTGCCGATAAACTGTTCCTTTCAATACACACCGTTACCACTCACCGCCGCAACATTTCCGCCAAGCTCCAGATCCATTCACCTGCCGGCCTTACCATCTATGCCATAATCAACAATCTGATTGATATAGCTGAGGTCAATCTGCAGTAATTATTAGACTATACCGATAGACGTTCCAGCAATTCCAGCAGGACTTTCCAGATGTCATTGACGGTTGATAACTCTACCCGTTCATTTGTGGAGTGGGGCTCCATTATGCGTGGGCCTATGCTGGCTATCTGAATGCCCGGATAGTGCTGCACAAAGAATCCTGCTTCAAGCACAAAGTGCATGGCCACCATTCGCGGACGCCAGCCAAGCACATCCCGGAAAGTGTCGCTTACCAGCTGCAGGAAGGCTGACTGCTGGTCTTCCTGCCAGGCGGGAGCCCGCATCACAACTTCCGTTTGTGCGCCGGCATCGGTAAAAATACCGGCTATCTCATTGGCCAGCTCATCCATCTCTTTGTCTATGAAGCTGCGCGTATGGGTGGAGATGAGGATGTGGTCCTGTTCTGTCACTATGCGTCCCACATTGTTTGATGTCTCCACTGTGTCTTTCATCACATCACTCATCTTGACTACGCCTTGCGGAATCTGCTCCAAGCTGTTCATCAGCGCCTCAAAGGCATCAGTGGGGATAATGGTATCAAGTCTTTCACATTTCTCAATGGTGCATGTAATGTCAGGATCTTGCTGATATTCTTCATGTAGCCATTCATTTATCATATCCTGCTGCATCTTGACGAACTCACTTGCCTCACCTGATGGTACGCATATTACTATCTCGGCCCTTGAGGCGATAGAGGCATTGGCCTCGCCAAGGTTGATGGATGCCACGTCAAAGTCGTACTCGTTGTAGATGGCTGCCAGTATGGCCCACATGGCAATGACGGCACTGCATCGGCCCTTGTTTATGTCAACGCCGGAATGACCACCCAATCCTCCCTCAAAACAGATCCTGTACCAACGCCGCTTGCCGCCGGGGGCTGGCAGACGTTTCATGGGGATACGATGAAACTGCAGGCATGCTCCTGCTGCACCTGTAGTGATGGTATCATAATCCTCTGAGTCAAGGTTAATGACCTTACGTCCTTTCAGAAAGTCGCGGCTTAACTGCGATGCGCCCGACATGCCGTCCTCCTCATTGGTAGTGGTGATTACCTCTAATGCCGGATGTACGATGCTGTCATCTTCAAGCACGGCAAGAGCCATGGACAGGCCAATGCCGTTATCCGCTCCAAGTGAGGTGCCCCGGGCTTTCATCCATCCGTTATCCACATAAGCCTCAATAGGGGTGGTCAAAGGATCACTCATCCCTACGCATACCATATCCATATGGTTGAGCAGAACAATCGGTTCGGCCCCCTCATGACCGGGAGAGGCTGGCTTGCGTATCACAACACAATTCTCTTTGTCTCTCTCGTACTCCAGATGCAGCCGCTCTGCAAACCTGCAAAGATAATCTGCCACCTGCTGCTCATGATGTGACGGACGCGGTATTCGGTTCAGCTCACGGAAGATGCTGAAAACTCTCTCTGGTGAAGGATGCATAGTCATATATAGAATCTTATCTCTCTTAAAACTACAAATTTAGATGGAATTGATGAATCACACAACCGCATCACGTTACTCTTTATGCAGGTTTTGGAACTTATGTCAGGTAAAAACTTTAATTTCGCATATGTAATCATTTAATAAGAGAAAGGTATGCTTAGGGCGCAACAGTGGAATTCACAGATTTGGTTGAGCGGTTGGTATAAGGCATCAATCACACGTGGCGGTGATGCCAAGAGGGCGCTGTTGACCAAGGTCTTTATGCATAATCTGGACATCTTCCGCGACGGGGCATACCGTACGGAAACAGACCGCGTGGTTACAATTCCGGTAAGTGGAGCATTCGTTGAGGAATCGCAGATGTTTTGTGCAAAAGGGGACTGTCCCCAATTGCACATTTTTGAAAAACGTGAAAAAGGGGACAGTCCCCTTTTACACGTTTTGCACACTGAGGTTCAGGTTCTCAATCTGGATTGCATTCTGGCTACCAGGGAATTGGTGGAGCAGGGGTATAATCCGGCATTGCTCAATATGGCAAGCCTTTATCATCCGGGAGGTGGTGTGCTTACAGGCTCCAGCGCCCAGGAGGAGGATCTGTGCCGCCGCAGCAATCTTGCCATATCGCTGTATCAGTTCTCGCTACCTGGCGGCCGGTACGGTGACCTTGCCGATATGGTTGGCGTAAAGCGCCGTGCTGAGCGTTATCCTATGGACAATACATATGGCGGAATCTATAGTCCGGACATTACTTTTTTCCGTGCTACAAAGGATGAAGGATATGCATTGCTGGATGAGCCCTTCAAGGCCGCGGTGATATCGGTTGCATCATTGAATTATAATCCCAAACACGGTCATAACTCGCTGGATGCCGATGGCAATATCCTGGAGGCCGATAAGCCCATACTGAAAGAAAAGATACGCACGATATTGCGCATCGGCATACTTAAAGGGCATGACAGCCTGGTGCTGGGCGCATTGGGTTGCGGAGCGTTCTGCACTCCGCCGGCCCAGATGGCGCGTCTGTTCCATCAGGTCCTGGATGAGGAGGAGTTCCTGGGCCGTTACAGTAAAATTGTATTTGCAATAATAGATTCACCTTCAAGCAACAATTTCAAACCGTTCCTTAAGGAATTCAGTAAATAAAGAACTATGTTGTTTCAAAAACGACGCAAAACGCGCTCGGCCCGAAGGGACGCTTTCACCAAGCGAAGCGACTGAAAGAAATACCCCTTTGCGTCATTTTTGGGGATAATTATAATTATGGACTACGAAAAGATTAATCTTGAAGATTACGTTAAGACCGGTGAGGGCGGTCAGGGAGTGGCATATACCCACAAAACCGATAAGCGCCTTGCCAAATTGTACAATCCCGGTTTTGAGGCCGATGTAGCCGTGGAGGAGTTTGGGGCAGCCATGGCCATGTATGAGTTGGGTGTGCCTACGCCCCGTCCCTACAGGCTGGTAACCGATGGCGAGAGGGTAGGTGCCGAGTATGAGCTGATTGAAGGCAAGCGCTCGTTTGCGCGTATCATATCGCAGGAGCCCGACAGGATGGAAGAGGTGAGCCTAACCTTTGCCCGCGTGGCCCGCGAGCTTCATGCCGTCAAGGCCGATACCACCAGACTGCCCTCCATGAAAAAGAGAATGCAGGATTTCTATAACAAGGATGGTGTTGTGCCCGGATTCCTGAGAGACAAGGTGCTGCCTATTCTGGATACCATACTTGATACTCCCTATTGTCTGCATGGTGACATGCAGATAGGTAATATCATTACTGACGGTCGCCGTAACCTGTGGATTGATATAGGTCAGGCTGCATACGGTACTCCCGAATGGGACCTGAGCCTGTGCTGGCGTATCAGTCAGATTGCAGAACCGGCGCGCACAGACCAGCTGTTCCATCTTACACCTGAGCAGATGCAGCAGCACTGGAATATCTTTGCTCCGGCCTATTTTGGCGTCGATCCGCAAGAGATGGGCTCGATAATACGCAGACTTCTGCCTTTTGCCGCCATCAAATCGGCCTACATGTACTACCTGGCATTTCATCAGCCAATGACCGACGATATGGCTCACCGCCTGTCGGACTCAATGCTTATCTAATCAGTCTCTTCAAGTTCATAAAGTGACGCATTCTTAAACGACCCCTTTGCGTCACTTTGCGTCACTTTTAGGGATGAACCGGGCGGATGACGCGGCCAACGGAACGGACCAGAGCGGAGACATTTATCTCATTTGATTTAAAGTGCAGTTGCCAGGCCATTTCGGAACTTGAAGAGCCAAGTGAAGCGGACCAATAGTATGCG
>CACYHN010000043.1 GCA_902774275.1 uncultured Bacteroidales bacterium | reverse complement strand
GCAGATGCGCTGTGCCACCTCACGCTGCAGCATTCCGGTGCAGCAGGGTATGAGTTCCTTGTAATCCAGCATCTTGAAGAATATCTGGCTGGATATGTTATACGGATAGTTGCCGGTGAGCACAAACTGGCGCCCGCCGAACAGTTCCTTGAGGTCAAGCTGAAGGAAATCGGCCTCAATTACATTGAGTTCAGGATAGTGTTCATGTAGATAGACTACTGACTCGGTGTCTATCTCAACCACCTTGAGCTCACGCTCTTTCTGACTTAGGAATTGTGTAAGAACCCCTGTACCGGGTCCTATTTCAAGAATCGGAAGGTCGGCGCGTACATCAACAGTGCCGGCTATCGCCTGAGCGATACCCATATCCCTCAGGAAATGTTGGCCTAATGCCTTTTTCGGTCTTACTGTCCGCATCAACGTCGTCCATATATAGCTTTATTAGTTACCGAATCACGAAAATATGTTATATCTTCGCGGTATGAATGCAGACCTCCCGCCGCATCCGTGCTGCAAAGGTAGGCATTTTCATCTAAAAGATGAACTCCGTTTTATGAAAAAGATTGCATCAACCACACTTAAGATACTCATACCGCTGCTCATATCGGCAGTGATACTTTTTTTTACATACCGCGACTATGATTTCAGCCGGTTCCGGGCAGATCTGGGCAGCATCAAATGGGGATGGCTCATAGCAGCGCTCTCATTCAGCGCCTTAGGGCCATTGTTCCGCGGCCTAAGGTGGAACCTGCTTCTGGAACCCATAGGGTATGACGTCCCTAAAAAAGACACCGTACTGACCGTATTCACCGGTTATGCCGCAAACATAATCATTCCACGTGTAGGTGAGATATGCCGATGCGGAATGCTGGAGCAAAACGCCCGTGTGCCATTCAGCAAGGGTCTTGGCACCCTGGTTGCAGAACGTGTGGTTGACGCAGTTTTGCTTGGCCTGATAGTTTTGACAGGCATACTGGTTTCATGGAATGAGTTCACGCTGCTTCTTACTCCTGATGCCGATATGGCAGGACCGGCCGTAGAGAGCATTCCGCTGTTGCAGAATCCCAAATTCTGGATCTGGACCATAGGAATCATACTCGTTATCATCATCTGCTGGCGGATATGCGTTAAATTCCGCCTTGGGGATAAAGTAAAGAATTTTATACTGGGATTCTGGGAGGGATTCATGTCTCTCAAACAGATAAAGCGCCTGCCATTGTTCCTCATCTACTCCATAGGAATATGGTTATGTTACTACTTTGAGCTGTATTTGGCATTCTACTGTCTGCCATCGACCGCTGCCGTAGGCCCTATAGGCGGGCTGGCATGTTTTGCAGCCAGCAGCGTGGCCGTACTTGTACCCACCCCCAACGGCGCCGGGCCATGGAACCTGGCTATTGTCAAGATGCTGGGCATATACGGGGCCAAGCTGAATGAGGCCCAAATCATGTCATTCGTACTTCATTTCTGCCAGACAATGATCTATCTGCTCTGCGGATTCATAGCCTGGATTGCACTCAAAATAATACACCGCAATGGAACATCCGGAGAACAGTGACGAGTATAAAGGACTGGCCGTAAACAGCGGAGTGGTAAGCCCCGGTTCCATCAATCCATACTTCCAGAGCCGCCGCAAGAGCCGCCCCACCCTTTCCGTGCAGGATTATGTGGATGGCATAGTGAAGGGTAACGTGACCGTTCTCAGCCAGGCTGTCACGCTGGTGGAGAGCCTCAAGCCTGAGCATCAGGCCATAGCCCAGGAGGTGATTGAAAAGTGCCTCCCCTACACCGGTAATTCCGTACATATAGGCATAAGCGGTGTGCCGGGTGCCGGAAAGAGCACCAGTATCGATGCATTCGGACTGCATGTACTCAAGGATGGCGGTAAGCTGGCAGTACTGGCCATTGACCCCAGCTCAGAGCGTACCAAAGGCAGCATATTGGGTGACAAGACCCGCATGGAACGTCTGGCCGTGCATCCCAAGGCTTTCATACGTCCCAGCCCGGCAGCCGGCTCGCTTGGAGGCGTGGCCCGCAAGACCCGTGAGACCATAGTTCTGTGTGAGGCCGCCGGTTTTGACAAGATATTCGTGGAGACCGTCGGTGTAGGCCAGAGTGAGACCGCAGTCCACTCCATGGTTGACTTTTTCCTGCTCATACAGCTGGCCGGAACCGGCGATGAACTGCAAGGCATCAAGCGCGGCATCATGGAGATGGCCGACGGCATAATCATAAACAAGGCCGATGGTGACAACATAACCAAAGCCGAACAGGCCGCCAGCTCATTCCGCAATGCCCTCCATCTGTTCCCGCCATCGGAAAGCGGCTGGACGCCCCAGGTTATAACCTACTCCGGATTTTACGAGTATAAGATCAAGGAGGTCTGGGATATGGTATGGGCCTACATAGACTTTGTAAAGAAGAACGGCTATTTCCAGTACCGCCGCAACGAGCAGGCCAAATACTGGATGTATGAGACCATAAACGAATCCCTCAAGAACGGCTTCTACCACAATCCTGAGATAGCAGCTAAGCTCGCTGAATTTGAGACTCAGGTCCTGGGAGGCCAGCAAACCTCATTCAGCGCTGCCCACAAACTCCTGAATTTATATTATTCTAAAAGAAGGTAGAAAGAGGGCGGAGCCTCAGCTCCGTCCTCCTTTCCTGGTTCGAGTCCGGGGAGCCCAGCAAAAAAAAAAGAGACGCGATGGCGTCTCTAATTTTGCTGGGCTACCCGGACTCGAACCAGGAAAGGCAGGACCAGAATCTGCAGTGTTACCATTACACCATAGCCCAGTACATTGCTCAAAAGCGGTGCAAAGATACAGCTTTTTTATGTAACACAAACTTTTTGGCATATTTTTTGCACTCATTCGTCTTGAAAACGGAGAACGCATTTTGTGATAACCTTTTTTGACGGCATAATCCGGACTCCGTATAAGTTTTTGATTATTTTTGCAGATAAGAAATTATACAACACCATATAATGGCAAAAAAGAAAAAGAGAGAAAGCATCATAGAGAGCATCATAGAAGGCATTCAGGAACGTAAGGGAGAGAATATAACCGTAGTTGACCTGACAGGTATAGAAGATACCGTATGCCAATATTTTGTAATATGCCAGGGAGGAACACCAAACCAGACTATGGCCATTGAAGACTCCATCCGTGAAACAGTCCGCATTAAGGAGGGACGCAAGCCTGACTATGTGGAGGGTGCACGTTATGCGCACTGGATAGCTATGGATTACGGTGACGTGATGGTACACATTTTCATTCCTGAACTGCGCAAGTTCTATGATCTGGAGCACCTTTGGGCCGATGCCGTCCTGGAAGAGATACCAGACCTCAACTGACACCTTGACATAAACTCTACTGACATATTCAATTATTTATGGCAGACAATAACGATAAAAAGAACAAAGGCGGATTTAAGGGCATATCATGGTTCTATATCATCCTTTTCATAGGCTTGGGATATATCCTTCTCAAGGATGACAACTCATCGCTTTCCGGAACCGCCACATATAGTGAGTTCAAGGAATTTGTTGACAAGGGCTATGTAAGCGAGCTTGTCATCTACTCCAACATGAACAGTGTGGATATGTACATCAAGCCTGATTCAGCCAAGTACATATTCGGTGACCGTGCCATGCAACAGCAGCCGCTCACCAAACCCATGCTCACCGTAGGAGTAGGTTCCCTGGACAATCTGCAGGAGTTCATTGACAATGCTGAGGCAGAGGGCAAGTTCAACGGTCAGGTAGAATACCGTAAACGTTCACATACCATTACAGACATTCTGATCAACATATTCCCCTTTATGCTTATCATAGCACTATGGATATTCATGTCTAGACGTTTAGGCGGCGGTGCAGCCGGAGGCGGAGGAGTGTTCAGCGTGGGCAAGTCAAAGGCACGTATCTATGAGAAGGGGCAGGCTGACCGCGTAACCTTCAAGGATGTGGCCGGACAGGCCGAGGCCAAGACAGAGGTTGAGGAGATAGTAGAGTTCCTCAAGAACCCCAGGAAATATACCGATCTGGGCGGCAAAATACCCAAGGGAGCGCTGCTGGTAGGCCCTCCGGGTACCGGTAAGACCCTGCTTGCCAAGGCCGTGGCCGGTGAGGCCGATGTTCCCTTCTTCTCGCTGTCAGGTTCTGACTTTGTTGAGATGTTTGTGGGTGTGGGTGCATCACGCGTACGTGACCTGTTCCGTCAGGCCAAGGAGAAGGCCCCCTGCATTATATTCATAGATGAAATTGATGCTGTGGGCCGTGCCCGTGGCAAGAACCCCGCGATGGGCGGCAATGATGAGCGTGAGAACACTCTCAACCAGCTGCTTACTGAGATGGACGGATTCGGCACCAACAGCGGTGTAATCATTCTGGCAGCCACCAACCGTGTGGATATCCTGGACAAGGCTCTGCTGCGTGCAGGCCGTTTTGACCGTCAGATACACCTGGATCTGCCTGACCTGAACGAGCGTAAGGCTGTGTTCGGCGTACACCTTAAGAACATAAAACTGAGCAAGGATGTAGATATAGACCTGCTGGCCCGCCAGACCCCGGGATTCTCAGGTGCCGATATTGCCAACGTATGTAATGAAGCAGCTCTTATAGCCGCCCGCCATAACAAGAAGAAGGTTGAGAAGGAAGATTTTCTGGCAGCCGTTGACCGTATAGTTGGCGGTCTGGAAAAGAAGACCAAGGTACTTACCGCCGATGAGAAGCGTACCATTGCACTGCATGAGGCAGGTCACGCCACGCTCTCCTGGTTCTTAGAGTATGCCAATCCGCTTATCAAGGTAACCATCGTACCACGTGGACGTGCGCTTGGCGCTGCCTGGTATCTGCCTGAGGAGCGCCAGATAACTACTAAGGAGCAGATGCTTGACGAGATGTGCGCCACCTTAGGCGGACGTGCCGCTGAGGAACTCTTTACCGGACATATCTCAACCGGTGCCATGAATGATCTGGAGCGCGTTACCAAACAGGCTTACGGCATGATTGCATATGCCGGCATGAGTGACAAGCTGGCCAACCTGTGCTACTACAGCAGCACTGATGAGTATGCCTTCCAGAAGCCCTACTCTGACAAGACAGCTGAACTCATTGATGAGGAAGTTAAGGCTCTCATAGCCCAGCAGTATGAACGCGGTAAGAAACTGTTGCTGGAACATGAGGAAGGCCACCATCAGCTGGCCCAGTTGCTCATAGAACGTGAGGTTATCATGGCTGAGGATGTGGAGCGTATATTCGGAAAACGCCCGTGGGCATCACGCAGTGAGGAGATACTTGAAGAGGAGAAATCATCTGAAAGTGCACCTGTTACGGAAAACAGAGATAAAGTTGAACCCTAAATACTTGAAGCAGTGAGCCAGACCGACAAATCAAATAAAGAGAGCAAGAAGTCAAACTTTCTTGTAAGAACTGTTACAGCAGTGGTATTTGCCTCAATTATGCTGTTCTGCATCCTCAAGGGTGCGCCTTGGTTTGTGGGGCTGTTTGCCGTATGCACCATTCTTACTACCATAGAGTATACCGGACTTGCCAACCAGTTCAAGATGGCCAATGCAAGCCGCCTGTGGGCCACTGTAGCCGCATTTACATTCTATGCCGCCATAGTAGGGCTGTCAGTGATGCAGAGCAGCGCCGTGCTGTTCCTGCCGTTCATCTTCACTCTGATAGTGATAATGGTGCGTGAGCTCTATTACCGCAAGCCCAGCCCCATAAATGACTGGGTGCAGACACTGTTCCCATCCTTTTACATTGCCCTGCCGTATGCCCTCACATCACTGCTGGCTTTTGATGTACAAGGTCCTGACACAGGCTACTGTCCTGTAATTCCGCTTACACTTTTTGTATTCCTGTGGTGCAATGACGTAGGCGCATACTGCACCGGATGCACCATAGGCAAGCACAAACTGTTTGAACGCATATCACCCAAGAAGACATGGGAGGGTTCAATAGGAGGTGCCGTCCTAACCATGGTAGCAGCTTTCCTGCTGCACACATTCCTGCCGGATTGGTACAGCTTCATGCCGGTATGGGTATGGATAGGCATGGCACTTGTGGTTGTGGTATTCGGCACATGGGGTGACCTTATCGAGTCACTCATGAAGCGTGAGATGGGAATAAAGGATTCTGGTAAGATTCTGCCGGGACATGGTGGAATGCTGGACCGTTTTGACAGCGCACTGCTGGCCATCCCCGCCACTGTAGTTTACTTAAGCCTTATCGGCTTTTACTTCTAAGAGACTGATTATCTGTTCTGCAGCACGGTCTGGTGCTCCGGCCGGGCCTAGAATGGTTTTCATCTGCTCATATCCTTCCAGCTGCATACGCCGCTCCGCGGTATCGGAAAGCAGGGGCACAAGGTGTTCATGCACATTCTGAACATTCATATCATCACCCAACAGTTCCGGTACTACCTCTGAGAACGAGACCAGATTTACAAGTGACACAAAACGTATCCTTACCAATAATCTGGCGGCCCAACTCATGGGAATCCAGTAACATACCACCTGAGGTACATCAAACAGTGCAGTCTCAAGCGTAGCGGTACCTGATGTCACCAACGCGGCATATGCTGATTCAAGCACGCCAAAGGTATTGCCATACACCTTCTCAATATCTGTTGAGCCTATGATGCTGTCATAGAACTCTGGCTCTATGCCTGGAGCACACGCCAGTACCGGACGTATACAGTCAATATTTTTTATCGCCTCAAGCATTATGGGCAGATTCCGGCTTATCTCCTGACGGCGGCTACCGGCAAGCAGGGCTATCACGCGGCGGCCATCATCAGACAACACCGGTTTACGGTTCTTGTCAGCCTTGAAAGCCGTCACCTCATCAACAGTGGGATTACCCACATAACGAATGCTGTAATTGTGACGCTTGAAATACTCAACCTCAAACGGAAGTATGGAGAAAAGCTCATCTACATCACGGCGTATATTCTTAATCCTCCAGCTCTTCCAGGCCCATATTTTTGGTGAAATATAATAATAGACCGGAATACCAAGTTTGTGTACTTTTTTTGCAATGGAAAGATTGAATCCGGGATAGTCAACCAGTATAACCACATCGGGCTTCCATTCTGAGATATCCCGGAAACAGAGGTTGGCTCCTCCCAGTATGGTACCAAGATGCGTAAGCACCGGCCAGAAACCCATGTAGGCAAGCTCACGGTAATGCTTGACCAGCTTTCCGCCTGCCGCCTGCATCAAATCACCACCAAAACAACGGAACTGCGCAGAGGCGTCCCTACGGGCTATTGATTTCATCAGATTGGAAGCATGAAGATCACCTGATGCCTCACCGGCTACTAAGTAGTATCTCATATATACCGTTTTGCAGATGTCAAAATTAGTATAAATTTCCCATATACCGATTTTTTGCAGTAACTTCACACCCTAAAACTGTAACGTATGGGAAAAATCATAGCATTGGCTAATCAGAAAGGCGGTGTAGGCAAGACCACAACCACTATAAACCTGGCCGCATCACTTGCCACGCTTGAGAAAAAGGTTCTTGTAGTAGATGCTGATCCTCAGGCAAATGCATCATCAGGTCTGGGTATTGACATCCAGTCACTCGACTGTACGGTTTACGAGTGTCTGGTAAACGGCATCAATCCAAAGGATGCTATCCGTAAGGCTTGCATTGACGGACTCGATGTAATGCCTTCACACATAGATCTGGTTGGTGCCGAGCTGGAACTGATGAACACGCAAAGCCGTGAAACGGTGATGAAAAAGATGCTGGATGGCATAAGGAAGGATTATGATTACATCCTGATAGACTGCTCTCCCTCATTGGGTCTTATCACAGTGAATTCACTCACTGCCGCTGACTCCATAATCATTCCCGTACAGTGCGAGTATTTTGCCCTGGAGGGTATAAGCAAACTGCTCAATACCATCCGCATAATCAAGACCAAGCTGAACCCCGCACTTGACATAGAAGGATTCCTGCTCACTATGTATGACTCCCGTCTGCGTCTGAGCAACCAGATCTATGACGAGATAAAGAAACATTTCCAGGAGCTGGTATTTGATACGATAATATCCCGCAATGTCAAGTTGAGTGAGGCTCCCAGTTACGGTCTGCCCGCAATACTTTATGATGCTGATTCCAAAGGTGCCAAGAACTATCTGGCCCTGGCACAGGAAATACTGAAGAAAAACGAACAGAAATGACGCTTCAAAAGAAATCGGCACTGGGCCGCGGCCTTGATGCCCTGATATCAACTGATTTTGTAAAGACCCAAGGTTCTTCATCCATCAATGAGGTACCTTTGGACCAGATACACGCCAATCCAGACCAGCCTCGCCGTGACTTTGACCCCGAGAGCCTGGCAGAACTTGCCGAGTCACTACGCGAGATAGGCATAATCCAGCCTATCACCCTGCGCAAGATCAAGGATGGCGATTATCAGATCATAGCCGGTGAACGACGTTTCCGCGCAGCAGGTATAGCCGGCCTCAAAACCATTCCGGCCTATATCCGTACCGCCGATGACGAGAACGTGATGGCTATGGCCCTCATAGAGAACATACAGCGTGAGGATCTGAACTCAATGGAAGTGGCACTTGCCTGCCAGAACCTGCTTGAGGTCTATAAGATGACCCAGGAGCAGCTCAGTTCCCGCATAGGCAAGAACCGCGCCACTATAGCCAACTACATACGTCTGCTCAAACTGCCGGCTGAAATCCAGGTGGCACTCAAGAACAGGCAGATAGACATGGGCCATGCCCGTGCTCTGCTGGCCATTGATGACCCGGTCAAACAGCTCCGTCTGTTTCATGAACTCACCAAGTACGGCTATTCCGTACGTATGGTTGAGCAGAAAGCCCGCCAGATGAATGAGGGCCGTAAGAACAGGAACAAAGAGAAGACTGACAATACTCTTGCCCCGTTGGGAAGACATCTTTCCAGATTCCTGAATGCACCAGTAAAATTCAAGACCACCGCGAGCGGTAAAGGCAGCATCAACATTTCATTCAAGGATGAAGATGACCTGGCTCGCATAATGCAACTGCTCGACCAACTCAGGAAATGACCATTCGTTCTGGGATAACAAGAACCGTACTGCTCTTTCTGACGGCAGTGATGACCACCCTTCAGGTCTGGTCACAGGAGGCCGGCACTATCCAATTCCGTGAAGATTCCATACGTAGCGCCCGCATGGACAGCATCTACCGTTCCCTGAATGACACCGCCACATGGGCACGTGAGCTGGAATTTGTAAGGAACCTGCAGTTTGAGGAGAAAAATGACTCTGATCTGGTAATGCAGACTGAGCAGGATATGGTCAAAAGCAAAAAGCAGAAACGCATCAGGTGGAAAGATAAAGAGAATCAATTCCTGGAAGAGATGAATCTCACCGCATCTGAATGGGAACCTGAACCACGATTAGCCGTATGGTTCTCTCTTCTGTTCCCTGGAGGCGGCCAGATCTACAACCGCAAATACTGGAAACTTCCCATCATCTATGGAGGATATGTAGGCTGCATATATGCCCTCACCTGGAACCAGTCAACATACACGGATTATCAGAATGCATACGTTGACATAATGGATAATGACCCCAACACCAAGAGTTATGAAGATTTCCTGCCGCCGCACTATGAGATAGACACGGATATGGAAGAATGGCTCAAGGATGTATTCAAGCAGAGAAAGAACAAATACCGCCGTTATCGCGACCTGAGTATCTTTGCATTTGCCGGGATGTATGTCGTGGCAGCCATCGATGCATACGTTGATGCTGAGTTGTCACATTTTGACATATCGCCAGACCTGAGTCTCAATATCGGGCCTAGTCTGATGATGGACCACATGGGAGCCCCCATAGCGGGATTCTCATTAGCTTTTAATTTCAAATGAAAGGTAAGTGTCTGATATTGGCTTTGGCATTGGTTTCCGTGAATAATATGGAAGCCCAGGAACTTTATGCTGACAGCACTGACGTTTTCATGGACAGCACAGCAGTCTGTACAGACTCACTGACCGTTGAGTTCCCTGAGAGCATGGCGTTTGATATAGACAGCCTGATGGGAATATGGTTTGCCAAGCAGTATCTTTCATATGACTCTGACTGTCTGGAAGGCTCAGTCAACCCCAAATTCAGCGACACCGTATATGCAGAACGTCTGAGCAGCCTCCCCACCATAGTTGAGATGCCTTACAACTATGTTACACGCAGTTCCATCGATGCATATATGGGGCGTAACCGTAGCATAATATCATTCGCATTGGGTATGCTGCCTATCTATGAAGACCTGTTCGTGGAGGCACTCATGAAGTACAATGTCCCGCTGGAACTCAAATATCTGCCTATAGTGGAATCGGCACTCAAACCAAAGGCCTACTCACGTGCCGGTGCAGCCGGAATGTGGCAGTTCATCTACAGCACCGGCCGCAAATATGACCTACAGGTAAACAGTCTGGTTGATGACCGTTATGACATAGCCAAGGCATCGGATGCTGCAGCTCACCACCTGCGTGACCTTTACGACATGTTCGGAGACTGGTCACTGGCGATATCGGCCTATAACTGCGGGCCGGGTAACATCACAAAGGCAATAACCCGCTCGGGCGGTAAGCGTGACTTCTGGGATATCTATCCCTATCTGCCACGTGAGACCCGCGGCTATCTGCCTGCATTCATCGCCGTCAATTACGCCATGAGTTTCTACAAGGAGCACGGCATCTGCCCCATGACATCGGCCCGTCCTAGTCAGACAGATACTCTCCACATAGGGCGTAACCTGCACATAGGCCAGGTGATACATTACAGTGGTATCAGCCAGGATGAGTTCAAGGCGCTTAACCCGCAATACCTCACTGAAGTCATACCGGGAGCCTACCGCACCTGTGTCGTTACCCTGCCCCAGCAATACATCAAACCGCTGGTTGAGGCTGGTGATTCACTCTACGAGTATGACAAGGAGAAATACTTCCCCAAGTCCAAGCTGGCGTACATAGATGATGACATGAAGAACCGTGTCACCTACATTACGCATAAGATCAAATCCGGTGAGACTCTTGGCAGCATTGCCATCAAGTATCACACCACGGTCAAGAACATAAAGAACTGGAACAATCTTAAGAGTGACAATATCAGAGCCGGCAAGACTCTGCGTATATATAACAGATAAAAAGTGACTGCAAGATGAGTGAAGATAATCTTTTTTCGCCCGATGAAGAGAGACTCATAGATGAGGCCTTCCAGCATCTGATTGACTCTTATCTCCAGACCAAGCACCGCAAGAAGGTGGAGATAATAACCAAGGCATTCCAGTTTGCCCGTCAGGCACACCGTGGTGTGCGCCGTCATTCCGGTGAACCATATATCATGCATCCTCTTGCCGTGGCGCAGATAGTATGCTCCGAGATCGGGCTCGGATCAACATCAATCTGCTCCGCACTCCTGCATGATGTGGTAGAGGATACAGACTATACCACTGATGATATAAAGAACGTTTTCGGTCCCAAGATTGCACAGATAGTTGACGGACTTACCAAGATAGCCGGCGGAATATTCGGCGATAAGGCATCGGCCCAGGCTGAGAACTTCAAGAAACTGCTGCTCACCATGAATGACGATATCCGCGTCATCCTTATCAAGATTGCCGACCGTCTGCATAACATGCGTACCCTTGACAGCATGCAGCCGCGCAAGCAGTACAAGATTGCGGGTGAGACACTCTATATCTATGCACCTCTGGCCTACCGTCTGGGCCTTAACAAGATAAAGTCAGAGCTTGAGGACCTCAGCTTCAAATACGAGCATCCGGCAGAATACAAGGACATCCAGCAGAAACTCTCTTTTTCCCGTGAGGAACTGAACAACATCTACGATGATTTCACATCACCTATCGCAGAGAAACTGGATGCACTGGGCATCTCATACAACATGTTCGGGCGCATCAAATCACCCTACTCCATCTGGAAGAAGATGAACAAGAATAACCTCTCTTTTGATGAGGTATATGATATTCTTGCCGTAAGGATAGTCTTTGACCCCAAGACCCTTGCCGATGAACAGAGTGAGTGCTTTGACATATATTTGGCACTCACCAAAATCTACAAGTCACACCCCGACCGCCTGCGTGACTGGGTAACACATCCCAAAGCCAACGGCTACCAGGCGCTGCACGTGACTCTTATGAGTAACAGCGGTCAATGGGTGGAGGTGCAGATACGCAGCCGCCGTATGGATGACATTGCCGAGCAGGGTATTGCCGCACACTGGAAATACAAGGATGCCATATCATTTGAGGATGACGAGAGTGAGCTTACACATTGGCTGGAGACCATTAAGGAGATTCTTGAAGACCCGCAGCCGGATTCAATGGATTTCCTTGACACCATCAAGCTCAACCTCTATTCATCGGAGATATTCATCTTTACCCCAAAAGGTGAACTCCGTACCATGCCGCAGGGCAGTACGGTCCTTGACTTTGCATTCACCATCCACACCTATATAGGAACCAACTGCATAGGCGCCAAGGTTAACCATAAACTTGAGGCCATCAACTATGAACTCAAGAGCGGTGACCAGGTGGAGATTCTTACCTCCAAGAGCCAGAAGATAAGCCCAGAATGGCTGGATTTTGTTACCACAGCCAAGGCACGCGGTAAGATCAAGCAACTGCTTCGCAAGGAGGAACGTGCCAATCAGAAGTTCGGCGAGGCCATATTCCATGAATTCCTTGAGAAAGAGGAAGCCGATGTTGATTCTGAAAAGATGGAGCGCATCTGCCATCTGCACGGATTAAACACCCGCGATGAGTTTATGGTGGCGCTTGGTCAGAAAAAGATAATCCTGGGTGATGCCGAGCGTAATATTATAAAAGGTGAGAGTGACAGCTGGTACAAGAGGTTCTGGTCATCATTCTCATCATCATCCAAGGATAAGGAGAAGAAGGCTGAGGATGACGTTCAGGCTGATATTGATGTAAAGAAGACGCTCATCATCAATGATATGGACACCCATAAATACACCTTTGCCAGTTGCTGCAATCCTGTACCGGGTGATAGCGTATTGGGCTTTGTTGATGAGGAGGGCCACATTACCATCCACAAGCGCAAGTGTGAAGTTGCAAACAAACTCAAGTCTGCCAAAGGCAACCGTATCCTTACCGTTGAATGGCAGATTGAAAACAGCCTGTTCCCTGTAACGATCTACATTAAAGGCCTGGACAGCATAGGAACGCTGAGCAAGGTTACTGAGGTCATCTCCAAGAAGATGAACGTCAATATAAACAAGCTTGTGATTGAATCAAAAGAGGGCCTTTTTGAGGGAACCATAAGAGTCATGGTCCACAGCCTGAATGACGTGGATACAATTCAGAAAGAGCTAAAGAAAATCAAGAATATTACAACGGTTGCCCGCAAGGAGGAGTAGCATTCAACTCATCCAATATGGAGACCAGTTCTTCACGAATACTCTTGAGGCGTTCCACAATCTCATGGGTATCAAGGGTATTCTTAGGATTCTCCTTCATACGTGCCTGCGCCCCTTTGATGGTAAGGGATTTTTCCTTGACTAAATGATTCACCTTCTTTATCTGCTCTATATCAGCAGCAGTATAGTGACGTATGCCTTTGGCATTCTTCTTGGGAGCTATCTCCTTGAACTCCTTTTCCCAGTAACGTAGGGTACTGTCAGGTATGCCAAGCATATCCGATACCTCCTTTATGGAGTAATACTTCTTAAGTTCCTTGTTGGGATTATATGCCATAATCGTTCTTTTTAGTCAAATATCTTTCCGTGGTTCTCTGCCAGGTTAATCATCTCTTCATACTGGTCTGCGTCCAGATCCATAAAATAGTAGTTAACGGGGTTCACATCCTTATTACCTATCCATATTTCATAGTGGACATGGGGACCGGTGCTCTTTCCAGTTGACCCTGCCAGAGCTATCTCCTCA
This sequence comes from uncultured Bacteroidales bacterium, assembly GCA_902774275.1. Classification (GTDB taxonomy): domain Bacteria; phylum Bacteroidota; class Bacteroidia; order Bacteroidales; family Bacteroidaceae; genus Colenecus. Next base: position 1,643 of record CACYHN010000043.1, on the reverse strand, counting down.
CCACGAACAACGTTCTGCCCCACCTTGACCATGATCTTGCTCAGATGAGCATATCTGGTTTTATAACCATATCCATGATCTATCTCCACCAGATTCCCGAATCCCGACTGCCATTTTGCAAAAACGACCTTTCCGTTACCCGTTGCATAGACCGGCGTTCCGGTATCACATGCAAAATCCATTCCATGATGGAACGTACGGACATGATAAATGGGGTCTGTACGGTATCCGTAACCTGAAGCGGTACGTTTCAGGTCCTTGTTTGATACAGGCTGTATGGCCGGTATGCAAGCCAGCTTGTTTTCCTGTTCACGGGACAGCTCTATCACCTCATCAAATGAGCGGGACTGCATATAGAGCTTTTTTTCAAGCATATCCACCTTTTGGGAAGTATTTACCACAAGCTCCGCGTTAGACATATCCATCAGTTCCGCATAACGGTTGGTCCCGTTAAATCCCGCCTGCCGTACAACCTCCGGCACGGGATCAGCCTCCAGAATGACCCGATAGAGATTGTCATCACGCTCTTCAATATCGTGAAGCACCAGCAGGGCATCATCAACCTTGCGTGACAGCACACGGTACTGTGACTGAAGGCGGCTGTTCTCTTCCATCAGGTCTCCAACCTGAGGAGTGCTGATCATAAACCAGTATATTATGAAGAAGACGCCACCTAACAGTACTGAAAGCAACAGACGCCAGAACCAGGAAGCGAGTCTCTGCCCTACCGTGGGGAATACCCTGCGATATACCCTGCGCTGTGGATCATACTGATAGTAAATCTTCCTCATAATCTTGATAGAACACGCAAAAATAGCGAAATTGTTGTACCTTTGCAACTCAAAAGTAAAATACCCACTTAAGATATGATGACAGCTAAGGAAATACGTGATTCCTTCAAGAGTTTCTTTGAGAGTAAAGAACACCTGATAGTACCTTCAGCCCCCATGGTGGTAAAGGATGACCCCACCCTGATGTTTACCAACGCCGGAATGAACCAGTTTAAGGATATCATTCTGGGTAACCGTGCACCTAAAAGCCGTCGCGTGGCCGATTCACAGAAGTGTCTGCGCGTAAGCGGTAAGCACAATGACCTGGAAGAGGTAGGTCACGATACCTACCACCACACCATGTTTGAGATGCTGGGAAACTGGTCATTCGGTGACTACTTCAAGAAAGAGGCTATCAGCTGGGCATGGGAGTATCTGGTTGATGTACTCAAGCTGGATCCAAAGAACCTCTACGCTACCGTATTTGAAGGCAGCAAGGAGGAGGGTCTGGAGCGCGACAACGAGGCAGCTGCCATCTGGGAGCAGTTCCTGCCCAAGGATCATATCCTTAACGGTAACAAGCACGATAATTTCTGGGAGATGGGTGACACCGGTCCCTGCGGCCCCTGCAGTGAGATTCACATGGATTCACGCTCCGATGAGGAGAAGGCCAAGGTACCCGGCCGTGACCTTGTAAACAAGGATCATCCCCAGGTAATTGAGATATGGAACCTGGTGTTCATGCAGTTCAACCGCAAGGCTGACCACTCACTTGAGCCCCTGCCCGCCAAGGTAATCGATACCGGCATGGGATTTGAGCGTCTGGTACGCACCCTGCAGGGCAAGCAGTCAAACTATGACACCGATGTATTC
>CACYHN010000042.1 GCA_902774275.1 uncultured Bacteroidales bacterium | reverse complement strand
TTCCTTGACGGAATCAAGAACCTGGGTTACAAGATGGCCTTCCAGGGTGGTCTGTCATTCAACCTGAATGATATCATCATACCTAAGGAGAAACAGGAACTTGTTGCCAAAGGTAATGAGGAGGTTGAAGGTATCATGGCTGAGTATAACATGGGTCTTATCACTGATAACGAGCGTTACAACAAGGTTATCGATGTATGGACACACGTCAATGAGGACCTGTCAAAGGTGCTGATGAAGACCATTTCATCTGATGACCAGGGCTTCAATTCAGTATATATGATGCTTGATTCAGGTGCCCGTGGATCTAAGGAGCAGATCCGTCAGTTGTCCGGTATGCGTGGTCTGATGGCCAAGCCGCAGAAAGCCGGTGCTGAGGGAGCACAGATCATTGAGAACCCTATTCTTTCTAACTTTAAGGAGGGTCTGTCAGTGCTGGAGTACTTCATCTCCACACACGGTGCCCGTAAGGGTCTTGCCGATACCGCTCTTAAGACAGCCGATGCCGGTTATCTGACACGTCGTCTTGTTGACGTATCACATGACGTGATCATCACTGAGGAGGACTGCGGTACACTGCGTGGTCTGGTCTGCACCGCCCTTAAGGAGAATGAGGAGGTTGTAGCATCACTTTATGAAAGAATCCTGGGTCGTGTATCAGTACACGATGTAATACATCCTACCACAGGTGAACTTCTGGTTGCCGACGGTGAGATGATCACTGAGGAGATAGCCAAGAAAATTGACGAGTCACCTATTGAGAGCGTTGAGATACGTTCAGTGCTCACCTGCGAGAGCAAGCGTGGCGTTTGCGCCAAGTGCTACGGACGTAACCTGGCAACAGGCCGTCTGGTTGAGAAGGGCGAGGCTGTAGGTGTTATCGCTGCCCAGTCTATCGGTGAGCCTGGTACACAGCTTACTCTGCGTACATTCCATGCCGGTGGTACTGCATCCAACATCGCTGCTAACTCAAGCCTGACAGCCAAGTATGACTGCCGCATTGAACTTGAGGAGGTACGTACTGTTGATGCCCTGGCTGATGACGGCAGCAAGGTTCAGGTTGTAGTAGGTCGTCTGGGTGAGGTGAAATTCATCGATGAAAACACCGGAATTGCACTTTCAACCCATAACCTGCCTTACGGTTCAAAGCTCTATGTAAAGAACGGCGCAACCGTAAAGAAGGGTGACATGATTGCAACATGGGATCCTTTCAATGCCCTTATCATCACTGAGGTGGCCGGTAAGGTGAAACTGACAGATGTCGTTGCTAACGTAACATATAAGATTGACTCCGATGAGGCTACCGGTCTTGAGGAGATGATCATAATTGAGACCAAGGACAGAACCAAGATTCCTTCAGCCGATATCATCGGTCCTAAGGGTGAGGTGCTCCGTTCATATAACCTGCCTGTGGGCGGTCACGTGGTCATCAAGGATGGTCAGGAGCTTGTGGCTGGTGACATCCTCGTCAAGATTCCTCGTGTACAGGGTAAGGCTGGTGATATCACCGGTGGTCTGCCTCGTGTTACCGAGCTCTTTGAGGCACGTAACCCGTCTAACCCCGCTGTGGTATCAGAAATTGACGGTACCGTACACATGGGTAAGATCAAGCGTGGTAACCGTGAGATATCAGTCGTATCACGTACTGATGATGAGAAGAAGTATCTGGTTGCCCTCTCCAAGCAGATTCTGGTACAGGAGGGTGACTATGTACGCGCCGGAACACCGCTCTCAGACGGTGCCATCACTCCGAGCGATATCCTTGCCATCAAGGGTCCCACAGCCGTACAGGAGTACATTGTGAACGAGGTTCAGGATGTATATCGTCTGCAGGGTGTAAAGATCAACGATAAGCACTTTGAGATCATCGTTCGCCAGATGATGCGTAAGGTTGAGATTGACGAGCCGGGCGATACCCGCTTCCTTGCACAGCAGGTTGTTGACAAGCTGGAGTTCATGGAGGAGAATGACCGCATCTGGGGCAAGTATGTCGTTACAGATCCGGGTGATTCTGAGAACCTCTTTGCAGGTCAGATGGTAACCGCACGCAAGCTTCGTGATGAGAACTCACAGCTTAAGCGTAAGGACCTCAAGCTTGTTCAGGCACAGGAGGCACGTCCTGCTACATCAACTCAGATCCTGCAGGGTATCACACGCGCAGCTTTGGCTACTCAGAGCTTCATGTCAGCCGCATCATTCCAGGAGACCACAAAGGTTCTGAATGAGGCTGCCATCAACGGTAAGAGCGATAGCCTGCTGGGTATGAAGGAGAACGTTATCTGCGGTCACCTGATTCCTGCCGGTACCGGTCTGCGTGAGTTCGAGAAGATTATTGTAGGTGACAAGGAGGAGTACGAGCGTCTCCAGGCATCCCGCAACAACTTCATCGACATGGATCTCCCCAAAAGAGAAAATTGATTATACTTGATAGAAGAGAGGGGTGATCGGCTTGACCGGTCACCCCTCTCTGTTTTAAAAAGAGTACCAAAGGGGTCTGTCCCCAATGGTACTCTTTTATACTGCAGGAAGGCTGTTTCCATTGATTTTCCTATAGATGTCAAGGGCATAGACATCAGTCATGCCACTGATGTAGTCAAGTACGGCCTGTATGCGGTTGTATATATCCTCCGCTTTGATGTCATACTGGCTTGAGACGCGGTCTATGAGCAGCTTGGAATATTCACGGTCAGGATTCTGTACGGCTTCAACCATAAGGTCAAGCAGAGTGCTTATAATCCGGAAACCGGCCAGTTCCACTTCCAGTACATCGCGAGAGCGGTATATCTTTTTTTTGGAGAGCTCTGCGCACTTGATGTAAGCCTGTCTTGGAGTATCACTAATATGTTTTATCAGTGAGCCGCTGAATGTGCCGTCCAGAATGGCCTTCTCGTTTTCAAGGAATACCTGGGTACACTCCTCTACAAGAAGTCCCACCAGTTTGGAGCGCAGGTATGACACCTGCTCGTTCACATCAGTTACCATATCTATGATGCTCCGGGCATGGGCCTGATCCTCCGGTTTAAGGAATTCCATCATAAGCCCGATGGTCTTCTCTGTTGAGAAAATCTTGAGTTTATGGGCATCCTCAAGGTCCATCAGTAGGTAGCAGATATCATCGGCAGCCTCTACCAGCCATACCAGCGGATAGCGTACATATTTGAGAGGCTGACCAGGTTCTGATAGACGTATTATGCCCAATTCATCGGCAATTTTGGCAAATATAGGAGCCTCGCTGTCAAAGAAACCGAACTTGTGTTTGCCGTTGGCTACGTATGATGAATAGGGGTATTTCACTATTGATGCAAGAGTGGCGTATGTCATGGCAAAACCTCCCTTGCGGCGGCCGATGAACTGGTGGGCCAGCAGACGGAAAGCGTTGGCGTTACCTTCAAAGTTGATTATATCGGTCCACTGTGCGGGATTGTGGGTAAACTGTTCTTTCAGGTTCTGTCCCTTACCCTCTGTGAAATAGGCTGAGATGGCTTTCTCACCGGAATGACCAAACGGGGGGTTACCCATATCATGTGCCAGACAGGCTGCTGATACGATGTTGCCTATCTCCTGAATATTGGTTTCTGCCAGTTCAGGGCGTTTGCCGATAAGGGCTCTTGCCACGTTGTTGCCTAGGGAGCGGCCCACGCAAGCCACCTCAAGGCTGTGGGTCAAACGGTTGTGTACGAATACGCTGCCGGGCAGGGGGAATACCTGCGTCTTGTTCTGCAGACGACGGAACGGTGCAGAGAAGATGAGACGGTCATAATCCCTCAGGAATGCAGAGCGGTCATCCTTATGAACGGACTCGATTCCTTCCATTCCCAACCGCTTGGCTGATATTAGTCTTTCCCAATCCATCTGTTAGTTTCTTTTGTTTCAAAATTAATGGTTTTTCAGATGAATTCTGATTTAGTTGGCGGTATATTTGTTATTTTCGCTGTGTAAAACTGAAATGCTTTGATTTTATGAAGGTAAAAATCATAAACCGTTCACATCATCAGCTTCCTGGGTATGCTACTGCCCAATCTGCCGGAGTGGATTTGAGAGCGAATCTGGAAGAACCCGTGGTGATGAAACCCATGGAACGCCGTCTTATACCTACCGGCCTGTTCATTTCACTTCCCGTGGGCTTTGAGGCTCAGGTGCGTCCGCGCAGCGGTCTGGCTATCAAGAAAGGCATAACAGTGCTTAATACTCCTGGTACGATTGATGCTGATTACCGTGGTGAGATAGGCGTGATTCTGATAAATCTGTCTCAGGAGGATTTCACCGTGAATGACGGTGAGCGTATAGCCCAGATGGTGATAGCACGCCATGAGCAGGCAGAGTGGATTCCGGTGGAGACACTTGACGAGACTGAGCGTGGTGCGGGAGGTTTCGGTCACAGCGGAGTATAATTTGATGAAAAGAAGCGGGCTATTAGCTGTTTTATTATTTGCATTGGCTGTATGTATCTCATGCGGCTCTTTGCGTCATGCCTCATCAGAACCTTTATCCCAGTCAGAGATTGCCGATTATGCCCGCGACCATTATTATATGGAGGGCATAAAGATGTTCAATGATTTGAAGTATGACGCGGCGATGGATCTTATGCAGCATAGCCTGTACTATGATAGCGCATCGGCCGCTACCTGTTACAATCTGGCGCAATATTATATGTCCATACGTGACAGGGAACTGCTTGAGAAAAACAGTAAGACGGCACAGACTCTCTTGCTCAGAGCGGTTCGTCTGGAACCTGACAATTACTGGTACCGGCGTCTGCTGGCGATGAATTATCTGCGTCAGAACCGTCAGGCGGAGGCTATCGGACAATATGAGGAGATCTCACGCAGGTTTCCCGGCAGGACGGATGTCCTGATAACCTTGGCGAGCCTGTACGATGATGCAGGTGATTATGAGAAAGAGTTGCGGGTATTGAAACGTTACGGACAGCTTGAGGATGTGGATGATGAACTCAAGTTCCAGCGTTTTGTCTGCTATCTGCAGATGGGTGAGCTTGATTCTGCTTATTATGAGTCAGGAAACCCCGAGCAGGTGATAGAGATACTGATGAATACCACAAGTGATATGGTAAAACAGGCTGAGAGCCAGATGGACAGGATAAGAAGCCGCGCTCTGCTGGATCTTGTGATGAGTTTCTGTGACGTGGTATCCGCGCATGAACCGGCTTTGGCTGAGCCCTATATAAAGAAATCATTGGGTTATATGTGGGTTGGAGAGGATGATGATGCTCTTGAGCTGCTGGCCAAGGGTTTGAATAATGTCCGTACTGATAAGGATAAGGCCAGAATTTTCAGTACAATGGGTGATTATTACCATTCCCTGGGGAAAACAGAGCAGATGTTTGCCAGTTATGATTCCACATTGGTGTATGACCCTCTGAACATAAGTGTTCTCAACAATTATTCCTATTTTATGGCACTTGAGGACCGCGATCTTGAAAAAGCTCTGCAGATGAGCGCCAAGACCCTTGAGGCAGAGCCACTGAATGCCACCTTTCTGGATACGTATGCCTGGATACTCTTCAGGATGAAGAAGTATAAGGAGGCGTTGAGCTATATGGAGAAAGCGTTGCGTTATCTTGATGAAGACAATGCTGAGATATATGAGCATTATGGTGACGTACTCTATATGTGCGGAGAGAAGGAGAAAGCACTTGAAAACTGGCACAGAGCGGTACAGTTAAACAGCAGTTCTGAGACTATAGACCGTAAAATACGTGAGGAGAAATATCTGGAATGAGACATTTAAGATACATATTGCCTCTTCTTGTTGCCGCTCTGTTTCTGGGAGGTTGCCGCTCTACAAATGCTTTGAAGAGACAGAGAGGAGAAGGTGAGAAGGAGAGTTCCCGTCTCATTCATACCCTCATCGCGCCTCCGCCTGTGAGTGAACTCACGGCAAGCCTTTCATTGAACATTAACGGAAACAAGGTGAGCGGACAGCTCAAGATGCGGCGTGGACGGAGCATTCAGCTCAGCGCCAGTGTTCTGGGACTGATGGAGGTGGCACGTATAGAGTTCCTTCCGGATATGGTGGTGGTGATGGACCGTTACCATAATCTCTACTCCGTATGTCATTATGCCGATATTCCTCATCGCAATGAATTGGGACTTGACTTTGCAGAGATTGAGGCATTGTTATGGAACAGGATATTCTCTCCCGGATATCCGGCGGAGGTGGATGCGGCAAGCCGTTTGGAAGTAGGTAAAGCCGATGAAACAGGCAAGGTGCGGATCAAGGATAAGGAGTACGGATACACTTTTGTAACGGATGGCAGCGACCGGTTGGAGAGTGTAATGAAATCAAGCGGTGGATACAGTTTCAGAATGGATTATTCTGATTTCACCTCATTATCCGGAAATTGGAGATATCCGTTGGAACTCTCTGTTGAGATCACTTCTTCAGGTGTTACGAACAATGTATCGGTTAAGATGTCATCGGTTTCAGTTGATAAGAAGAACTGGGCCGACCGTACCCAGGTGACCCGCCGGATGAAACAGGTTTCACTTGATGAATTGTTGGATAATCTGGATCTATGATGAAAAGAAATATACTCCTGATTCTGTTATTCTTTGTAACTCTGTCCATGCAGGGACAGACCAACTCCGTCATTGAAAAGATGCGCAAGGAACGCGCTGACGTGGAGGAACAGATAGCCAATCAGGAGAAGATTCTGGTAAGTACGGAGAGTGATATCTCAAGCCAGGTCAAGAATCTGGATATCATAACGGCCAAACTTAAGGAACGTACCAGGATGCTTGAAAAGACACGCTCTGAGATCCGTACCCTCGACCGTGAATCAAACCGGCTGGAAAAAGAGATTGTGCATCTGGAAAAAGAGTTTGAGCAGTGCAAGGAACGCTATGCTGATGCCTGCCGTTTTTATCAGCATCAGAATACCGGTTTCAATGTCCTTACCTTCATACTGGCCACAGAGTCATTCCGTGAGATGAGCCGCAGGGCACGTTACGTGAGTGAATATTCCAATTCCTTGCGTGAGATGGCCGATGAATTGATGCAAAGGAAGGATACCCTTGAGGACAGGAAGGCCCAGGTGGAGCTGATAAAGGTTGAAAAGGTATCTTTGCAGGAGATCCAGAAAAAGAATGAGGAGGAGGCTCGTAAAGAGGAGAAACAGCAGAAAGACTTGGTGGCCCAGCTCAAGAGCAGGCGTTCCCAACTGAAAAAAGAGATTTCGGCCAAGCAGAAGAAGATGAATGACCTGTCAAAGGAGATAGACCGTCAGATACAGCTTGCCATCAAGGAGGAGCAGGCTCAAAGGCAGAAACAACAGCAACAGCAGCAACAGCAAAGCCGGCAGCAATCGCAACAACAGCTGAATGCGGCTCAGGCGGATGTAAAGTTGTCGGGTAGCTTTGAAAGCAATAAAGGAAAGCTGCCGATGCCTATTACCGGCCCCTATCTTGTGGTGGGTGAGTATGGCGTGCAGCAAGTGGCAGGAATGAAGGATGTCAAGACCAATAACCTGGGTATAGACATCCAGGGGCAGAAGGGAGCACAGGCCAAGGCTGTCTTTGACGGTACGGTTTCATCAATTTTCCAGCAGGGCAAAGGGCAGATAGGAGTACTTATCCGTCACGGTTCCTACATTTCTGTATATTGTAACCTGAGTGAGACCCGTCTTAAGAAGGGTGATACGGTTAAGGCCTTGGATATAGTGGGAAATATCCAGACTTCAGAGGACGGAACACCTGTCCTGCATTTCCAATTGCATAAAGAGAGTACCCGCCTCAATCCTTCGGCATGGCTACGGCGTTGAAGTATCGGATTTTTTGAGTAACTTCGCAGTCCAAAACAAATCCTTATGATTACAGCTGAACAACTTAAAGACGTACTTGACCGCACTGAGGCGCTTAAACGCTATCTCAATATCGATGCCAAACTGATACAGGTTGAGGAGGAGCAGTTGCGTACACAGGCTCCCGGATTCTGGGATGACCCCAAGAAAGCTGAGGTGCAGATGAAAAAGGTCAAGGACCTTCAGAGTTGGATTGACGGCTACAAGCAGGTAAAGGCTCTGGCCGATGAGTTGCAGCTGGCCATGGATTTCTTCAAGGAGGAGCTGGTAACAGAGAAGGAGGTGGATGAGAACTACGCCAAGGCTCTGGATGCGGTAGAGTCACTTGAACTCAAGAATATGTTGCGCGAGGAGGCTGATGAGATGGATTGCGTGCTCAAGATAAACTCAGGTGCAGGCGGTACGGAGAGTCAGGACTGGGCTCAGATGCTTATGCGTATGTATATGCGTTGGGGTGAGGATAACAAATATAAGGTTACGGTTGCTAACCTCCAGGAGGGTGATGAGGCCGGTATCAAGCAGGTTACCATGGAGATTGAAGGTCCGTTTGCATACGGCTATCTTAAAGGCGAGAATGGCGTACACCGTCTGGTGCGTGTATCACCATATAATGCCCAGGGTAAGCGTATGACATCATTTGCCAGTGTATTTGTCACTCCGCTTATTGATGACTCGATAGAGGTTGACATAAATCCTGCCCTTATGAGTTGGGATACATTCCGCAGCGGCGGTGCCGGTGGTCAGAACGTGAACAAGGTGGAATCGGGCGTACGTCTGCGTTACCAGTTCAAGGATCCTTATACCGGAGCTGAGGAGGAGATCCTTATTGAGAACACTGAGACCCGTGACCAGCCCAAGAACAAGGAACGTGCCCTGCAGCACCTGCGCTCCATCCTGTATGATAAGGAACTGCAGCACCGCATGGCAGAGCAGGAGAAGATAGAGGCCGGCAAGAAGAAGATTGAGTGGGGCTCGCAGATACGTTCTTACGTATTTGATGACCGCCGCGTGAAAGACCACCGTACCGGCTATCAGACATCCGATGTGAACGGCGTCATGGATGGTCATATTGACGGATTCATCAAGTCGTACCTGATGTCATTCGCCGAGTCAAAAGAACAACAGATGCAATAGTTACAAACCAATAACCACTAATACTATGTCTATAGAGATTGAACGTAAGTTCCTGGTAAAGGGAACATCTTACCGCACACAGGCATTCAGTTATTATGACATTCTCCAGGGTTATATTGCCCATGAGAACGGCCGTTCTGTGCGTGTGCGCATCACAGACAAGGAGGCAATCCTTACTATCAAAGGCCCATCGGACAGCAAGGGCATGAGCCGCTATGAATGGAATCATCTTATCCCGGTAGATGATGCACGTGAACTGTTTGAACTGCATCAGAGCGGTGCCATTGAGAAACGCCGCTATCTGGTACATAGCGGTCCTCATGTGTTTGAGGTGGATGAATTCCACGGTGACAATGAAGGTCTTGTTATGGCTGAGGTGGAGCTCAATTCTGAAACTGAGGTATTCGTGAAACCTGATTTCATAGGCAAGGAGGTAACGGGTGACCATCGTTATTACAACGCATATCTGGCCACCAATCCTTTCAATACCTGGAATAAGGATTGATTATACCTTGCGGGTTACTATCTTTCGCAGTACAAAGTAACTTATTGCCGCTCCTGCCAATACTCCTATGGCATCGGCAATAAGGTCTATCCAATCACCGCTTCGGGTATCGGTCAATTTAGCCTGGGCAATCTCCATGGCACCTCCCAATGCAATGGGGGCTATGATTCCCAGCAGAATGATTTTCATTTTGTCCAATCCCATATGGTGACGCAGGTATTCAAACCAGATTACCAGTTCCAGACCGCCGTACATGCAGACATGGGCTATCTTGTCAATAAAGGTAATTGTGTCAAGCTTGGTTTTGGGTGGATTGAACAGTGAAAGAAACAGTATGGCCGCAATGACCAGAAGTGATAAAGGGTATTTCCTGATGAATCTTATCATGGCACAAAAATAACCAATTATACCGTAACACATGTCTAAAGACCATTTCTATTTCAGCCGTAATGACAGGATTGTGGCGTTAATACTTCTCTCTATTATAGTAGTTGTCAATATAGTACGTAAGCCATGGCATCCTCCTGTTCAGGATGAAGTTGCGGAGGCAGATACTTTGACTCATCATGCTGATACAGTGAGACGTATAGTTTATGTCAGGGATACAGTCAGAAGGAAATGGTACGTCTGGGATACGGTATCAGTTGAGGTAAAGAGTGTCAGTTATACCGTCAAGACCAGACCCGTATCCCAGATAGACCTGAATGCATCTGACAGTACTGAACTGGTTAAACTGCCGGGAATAGGACCTGTCTTTGCTGCAAGAATTATAAGGTACAGAGAGAAGTTGGGCGGATACTCAGATATTGCACAGCTTATGGAGATTGACGGATTGCCGGATTCACTGATGGAATGGTTCGTTATTGCAGATACAATACCTGTCAGAAAAATCAATGTCAATACTTCAACTCTGGCTGAACTGAGAAGGCATCCGTATATTGATTTCTATCAGGCAAGAGCCATTGTGGAGTTTCGTGGTGAAAGAGGCAAGATAAAAGGCCCTGAGCAGCTCTCTTTCATGGAAGAGTTCACTGATCAGGACCTTATAAGGCTTGAACCCTATCTGGATTTCAGATAATCAATATCCGGCAAGCTTCTTTATCTTCATGGGAATCTCCGTGTTGTCCATCTGGCCGGTAAAGAGTTCAGCTCCGGCACCTATAGCAAATACGGGGACATAGCTGCCTGAGTGGCATCCTGCGGCCCAACTTATCTGGGCGGCCTCAGTCATTACACGTGCAGCCTCGTCAGTGAGCTTGCTTACATCAAAGTACTCTCCCTCCTTGAGCTCGCCCGGTCCCATGCCGAATGTCTCAACATAAACGCTTCTGAGACGGTCAGTCTGCTTGTCGGTGAGTTCAACGGTATCCCAGAATCCAAAGTTTTCCTTGAGTTCCTGCTGAACCTCGTCCCAAGTAAGGATATCTCCTATCTCGAGACCCATCTTTTCAAGATGAGCGCTGAAAGCATCCTTACTCATTTTCTGATACTGCAGTACCTTGAGGTTTGTCTTATAATCACCTGCTGTAAGCCCCAGACCTCCGGTCTCATGATCGGCTGTAATGACTATCAGGGTCTCTTTCTTATGTTTCAGGTAGAAATCATATGCAACCTTTATTGCCTCGTCAAAATCAAGCATCTCCTGGATGTATGTACCAGGGTCATTGGCGTGGCATGCCTGGTCAATGCGACCACCCTCCATCATCATGAAGAAACCTTTCTTGGGGTCTTTCATCATAAAATCTATGGCAGCCTCAGTGATTTCAGAGAGTTTGAGATCACCTTCCTTGTGGTCAATGGCGTATGAAAGGTAATGGTCACTGTTGGGCTCCTTGTCAAAAAGGATGATCTTATCAGTGGATGATGACTTCTGCTTGTACTCATCATATCCGTTAACTATGGTATAACCTGCTTTCTGGGCTTGTACATAGTTGCCTTCATCAGTATTTTCTTTATTGAAAGGAGTATGGAAATCCGCTCCGCCAAAGAATTCAAATCCTGACTCGCTCAACTGGGTTCCAATCTCATGATACTGATTGCGGTGAGGACGATGTCCGTAAAAACTGCCTGGAGTTGCGTGATCTATACATACTGAGGTTCCTATTGCAACGCGTATCCCTTTTTTGTGCGCCATTTCTGCAATGGTCGTTACAGGAGTTTCCCTATCGGGAAGAACACCAAGATAGTTGTTGTTGGTCTTTTTCCCGGAGGCTAAGGCTGTACCTGCAGCAGAACTGTCTGTCACATCGCTGTTGGCGGAGTAGGTTACAACCAGTCCGCTATAGGGGAACTGGGTAAAGCACAGAGGTTTGAAACCGTACTTGCCTTCAATATCCTGAAGGTAATACTGGACACCCATAACCTGATTGGTGCCCATGCCGTCGCCGATAAAATAGAACACATACTTGGGGCCTTTCTTAGCTGATGCCGTCAATACGAGCAGCATCATGGCTAAAATAAGTGTAATTTTCTTTCTCATAGGTCAGTAATTATTTGATTATTTCCATCGTAATGATCCTTATGTCCTTGCGCGGACGGTCATTCATGTCTGTTCCGGAAGCCTCTATCTTGTCAACCACCTTCATTCCATCCACAACCTCACCAAATACGGTGTATTGTCTGTCTAAGAAGGGTGTGCCTCCCTCATTCATATAGGCATCCACCTGCTGCTCAGTAAACTTGAATTTACCCAGTTCCTTGAGAGTCTGTTCTGTCTTGGAAACAAGTTCTTCCTGCAGTTTCATGATACCCTCCTCATCACCTGCTGCCTGAAGCCGGATTATCGAGTCGCGGTTCTGAATGCAGAGCCTGTCAAATATGCTCTGCCCTTCCTGCTTGTCAAGCTGCTGCTCAAGGTCCTGCAAATCATATTTGCGGTATTTCTTACCGGTAACGATATAGAACTGTGAACCTGATGAACGGCGTTCAGGGTTAGCCTGGTCAGGTTTGCGGGCAGCACTGAGTGCTCCGCGTTTATGGAAATACTTGGGATAGACAAACTCCGCAGGAAGGTCATATCCGGGATCTCCTGCTCCCAGTTGGGTATATTTATCGGCGGTCTTGGATTCTGGATCACCGGCCTGGACCATGAATTCACGTATTACGCGATGAAACAGGATGCTGTCATAAAAATGTTCCTCAACCAGTTTTATGAAATTGTCCCTGTGCTGGGGAGTCTCATTGTAGAGTTTGATTGTAATGTCACCGGCTGTGGTCTTGATAAGGACCTGGGTCTCTTTTTCAGTTCCCTGTGCATTGACGTTCTGTGAAGAACGTGCTTTACAGGAATTGATAGTTGTTGCCATCAGAATTAAGAATGCTAAAAGTTTATATTTCATTTGTATCTATTTCTTTCTCACAAAGGTAGCCTATTTCTATCACAAATAGAGTATCTTTGCAACAACTTTATAGACTAATGGGCTTTATTTTATGAAGATAGCAGTAGCAGGAACAGGTTATGTAGGTCTTTCAATAGCCACATTACTTGCACAGAAGAATCAGGTTACAGCAGTTGATGTAATCAAGGAGAAGGTTGACCTCATAAACAACCGTAAATCACCGATCCAGGATGATTATATCGAGCAATATCTGGCTGAGAAGAAACTGGACCTGACCGCCACATTAGACGGTGAAAAGGCCTATTCCGATGCTGATTTCGTTGTTATTGCCGCTCCCACCAACTATGACAGCAAGAAGAACTTCTTTGATACCAGTCATGTTGAAGAGGTGATAGACCTTGTTCTCAAGGTTAACCCCGATGCAATCATGGTCATCAAGTCAACAATCCCTGTGGGTTATACGGAGAGCGTAAGGGAAAAGTTCTCATACCGTGAGCGCCAGGCAGACGGTACTATGAAGGTGGTTGTACCAAACATCATATTCGCCCCTGAGTTCCTGCGTGAGAGCAAGGCCCTGTATGATAACCTCTATCCATCCAGAATCATTGTGGGATTTGATAAGAAGGTTCCCCGTCTTGAGGAGGCTGCCCATGAGTTTGCACGTCTGCTGCAGGAGGGTGCCATCAAGGAGAACATAGATACCCTCTATATGGGAACTACTGAGGCTGAGGCCGTCAAGCTGTTTGCCAATACATATCTGGCACTGCGCGTAAGTTTCTTCAATGAACTTGATACATACGCCGAGATGAAGGGTCTTGACACCCGTGCCATCATTGACGGCGTAGGCCTGGATCCACGTATCGGAAGCCACTACAACAACCCGTCATTCGGCTACGGTGGTTACTGTCTGCCCAAGGATACCAAGCAGTTGCTGGCCAACTACAATGACGTACCTGAAAACCTTATCCAGGCCATCGTTGACAGCAACCGTACCCGTAAGGATTTCATAGCAGACCGCGTACTTGAAAAGGCCGGTTATTACACTGCCAACAGTGCATGGAATGAATCTGCGGAGAAAGATATTACCGTAGGTGTTTACCGCCTTACAATGAAATCAAACTCTGACAATTTCCGTCAGAGCTCCATTCAGGGTGTGATGAAACGTGTCAAGGCCAAGGGCGCTAAGGTAATCATCTATGAGCCTACGCTTAAGGATGGTGATACATTTTTTGGAAGTGAGGTGGTGAACAATCTTGATGAGTTCAAGAGCCGCTGCAACGCCATCATAGCCAACCGTTATGACTCCTGCCTGGATGACGTCCAGGACAAGGTCTATACCCGCGACCTCTTCCGCCGCGACTGATCAGAAGGTTTTATCTTTGGTGCTGGCCATTATATCCTCAACTGCACTTTCTGTAGCTGTGGCTTTGGTCCGGTTCTTGTAGTAATCTAATCGGAAATTGATAGGAATCGTGAATTTTACCCGTTGGGCTTGACCATTCTGTCTGCCGGGTTTCCATTTGGGCATTGCCGATACCAGGCGTAAAGCCTCTGCGTCAAGCAGGTGGTTTACACTCTTTACAACCACAGGTTTTGTGATGGAACCATCCTTTTCAACGATGAATGTAACCAGTACACGCCCCTGAATATTATTCTCGCGGCAGGAGTCCGGGATAACCATATTATCTCTAAGATACCCCATCAGGGCGTTTGTGCCACCCGAGAACTCGGGTGATTCTTCAACCACCATATAAACATCCTCCTCACCGGGTGCTTGACTCTTCTGGGCAGATTCCACAGGCTTACCCCAGTCATCGTCACCATCTAAATCTAAAGTTACATATTCAACAACACCATCTGTACAGTCAAGGATATCCGCATCGTCCTCGGCTATACCTTCATTGCCTTGGGCCGGGTTCACTTGTTCCTGACCGACAAGTGTCTGGGTGTTGTTAACAGGAACATCAGCCTTTTTGGAGAACAGGCTGATGGTGAACACCAAAGCCATTACGATTGCGGCCACGGCAGGTAGTCCAACTGCAATACTCAGATATGTGCGGCGTCTACGTGCAAAACGCTCCCGTGTTGCCTGCCTGTTGAGGAAAGCATCACGGTCTGTGTCAGGCAGTTTCATTTCATAGCCTTCCAGTCTCTGTTTGAATATATCGTCAAAATCTTTCATCTTCCTGTCCTTTTAAGATAATCATTAACCTGGCTCTTAAGCTGGGCGCGGGCCTTGGCCAGAATGGATGCTGAACCTTTCTCCGTGATGCCTATTGCTGCGGCTATATCCTTATGGTTGAAACCGTCTATGCAGTACATGTTGAATACCGTACGCCTGACCGATGGAAGGGCAGCCACCATATCCATCAATACCTGTGCCGGAATATCGTCTGCGGCATCCTCATCGGCCTCCGGATTGCCCGTTTCCATCGTCTGATCCAGCGGGACAAGACGCAGCTTGCTCATTTGGCGCAAGCGGTCAATCACAACGTTGACCGTAAGACGGCGCAGCCATGCGTATAGTGATCCATCGCCGGAATAAATGAATGATTTGAAGCTGTCCATGGCCTTGATCATTGCATCATGCATCAGGTCCTGAGCCTCTTCACGGTCTGCCACGTATCGGTAGCAGAGAGCATACAGGCGCGACGCATACTGAGCGTAGAGTTCGCCTTGCGCCTCCCTATCGCCTGCAGTGCACAAGCGGGCCAGTTCCTGCTCAGTTCTCATCCTACTTCTATCTGTTCCGGTTTTAGAACGGCAAGATACTCCAAATACGTCTTATAAGCAAAAAAAATAATCCAACATTAGGGGCACAAAAGGGACGGTTCTTTTTGTGCCCCTCTTTTTGAGGAGAACTTTTGGGGTATCAGTATCTGAAACTACGCGCTTCGCGCTATCCCTCCCATCCCTAATAAGACGCTCTGAAAGGCATGAGTAAACCTCCTCGTCGCTCGGTATAGAAAACAAGCTTTCTCTACTCTCGCTTCCTTCGTCGGTTCACAAGCCCACGGGCGGCCATGGTTTCCGATACCGATACCCCAAAAGTTCTGTGCACTTTGGAATATTATCAGAAGGGGCACAAAAAGAACCGTCCCCTTTGTGCCCCTAATGGATCACTTGTGGGCTTCGTTGAAGAGGCGGAGGCGTTCCTCAAGGATGGGGAACTGGTCATCGCGTATGTTTGATGAGCAGCCGCGGATGCCCTGGCGTGTGCTACCGGTTGATGAGAGCACTATTCCGCTGATGCCGAAATAGAGCAGCTCATGAAGCAACTTTCCACCCTCCATAGGTGTGCCATCGGGCAGGTTGTAGCCGAATGTGAAGAAGAATCCGTCACTAACAGGCTCCTCCAGGTCCTTATCATAGGTGATGTTGAATCCGTTGCGCAGCAGGGCAGCCTTGATCTTCTCTGTGCGGCGTGCATACTCGCGTACGTCTTCACGGAACTGGAACTCACCGTCACATGCAGCCTTGAGCATTGCAGCCATGGCGCACTGTACTGAGTGTGTTACGCCTGATGACATTGCGTAAAGCATATCATAAGCGTAGACTGCGCCAAAGCGTGAAATGTTGTAACGCTTTTGCAGTGTCTCAAAGTGACGCTCATAGAGTTTGTCGGATATGCATGCTACGGCAATACGCTCGCCGGCGTAGCTGAATATCTTACTGCCGCTGATCATCATGATGTAGTTATCGGTGTAATGCGATACGCTCACCTGATAAGGTTCCTTGAAAGGAATGCCCAGACCTTCGCGGCGGAAATCCATGGTCATGTAGGCCAGGTCTTCCAGTATAATGGTGTCGTATTTTGTGGCCAATTCACCGATGGTTTTGATTTCCTGCTCGGTAAGACACATCCAACTGGGGTTGTTGGGGTTACTGTAGATTATGCAGCAGATGTTTCCGTTTTTAAGGTAACTCTCCAGTTTTGGTCCCAGTTTCTCGGCGCGGAAATCGGCCACGTCAAACTGTGCGGTCTTGACGCCCATTACCTGAGCCTGCATCTTCTGTACGGGGAATCCGGGATCGATGTAAAGGATGGTATCCTTCTTTGGGTCGATCTGTGAGCACAGAAGGAATGCGGCAAACGTTCCCTGCATACCTCCGCAGGTGGGGGTGCAGTGACTGGGCAGAATATCAGTATTGATGAATGCCTTTACAAAACGTGCAGCCTGCTCCTTGAGTTCAGGGATACCCTCGATGTTGGGATACTTGGAGGCCACACCGCGGTCCAGCGCCTCTTTCTGGGCCTTTACGCCCACGGCTGCAGGCGGAATGCCGGGCACACCCATTTCAAAATGAATGAACTCCTGACCGGTTACTTTCTCGGCATTCAGCTCACATGCCAGAACCTGGCGTATGGATGCCTTGTTAAGGTCACGTATCTCTATTTTCTCAAGATAATCGTCAATGACGTTTGCAGGAATAATCGTTTTCATCGGTAAAAAGGGGTTATTCACAGTTACGGCCAATCTCAAGGGCCTTGATATTCATCTCTACGATAGCATCACCTTTGGCACCGAATATGGTGCGTACACTCTGGCAGAGTTTGTCAAAACTGATGCTCTTGAGCGCCTTTGATGCAGCACCTAAAAGGATCATGTTGACAGCCTTGGGCATCTTGTGCTCCTTGCCCAGCTCATCGGTATCAATCAGGATAACGTTACCAAGTTCCTTGAGCTCACTGATAATGGCGTCCTGATCGGGATAATTGCCTATGTTGATGAAGGGGTTGGATGATGTTATTACCCAGCCGTCCTTACTCAGGTAGTGCTTGTAACGCAGGGCCTCCATTGGCTCCATGGCTATGATTATATCGGCTTGACCAAGTGCAATAAGGTCACTGGCAATGGGCTGGTCCGATATGCGCAGGTTTGACTGAACGTCACCGCCGCGCTGGCTCATTCCGTGAACCTCGGCCTGCTTGATGTAGAGCTCCTCCTCAAGGGCGGCCTGACCTATAACTGTTGCGATAGAGAGGATACCTTGTCCTCCTACGCCTGCAAGAATTATATCTGTTTTCATCTGTTTGCGGAATTACTTGTTTGCAGCTTTTGCCTTTGCCTTACGGGCAAGTGTCTGGATACATTCACGGCGCGGTATGATAACCGACAGGCCCTGATACTCAATCTCCTCACGCAGTGTGCGTGTAATCTCCTCCATGTTCTGGGGCAGCGGAACAACCACCTTGAGGTGATCCGGGTCAACGCCTATGCCACGGCAGATAGCCTCAAACTTGTTGGTGCCGGCCGAGTCCTGTCCGCCGGTCATGCCGGTGGTCAGGTTATCGGAGATTATTATTGTGATGGGAGAGTTCTCATTTACAGCATCCAAAAGACCGGTCATGCCGGAGTGGGTGAATGTGCTGTCACCTATGATAGCTACTGCAGGGAATACGCCTGCATCGGCTGCACCCTTGGCCATGGTTATGCTGGCACCCATATCTACGGTGCTGTCAAGAGCCTGGAAGGGAGGCAGGGCACCCAAGGTGTAGCAACCTATGTCACCGAATACCTTGGCTGTCTTGTAATCCTTGAGCACAATGTTGATAGCCTCATATACTGAGCGGTGACCGCAACCCTGACAGAGGGCGGGCGGACGTGCCACAACATTCTTGGCAACCTCCGGATGCGGCAGCGGAGCCAGACCTAAGGCGGCCTTCACGATATCAGGGTTGAGTTCTCCCTGACGGGGCAACTCACCGGTCAAGCGGCCTATTATCTTGCAGTCTGAAGGCAGGATTCCTGCCACCTGCTCCTCAACAAACGGCTGTCCGTCCTCAATGACCATGATTGAGTCACACTGCTCTGCCATGGTACGGATGGTTTCAGCTGGTATGGGATACTGTGAAATCTTGAGTACAGGGAAAGGTATTCCCTCAGGATAGCACTCAGAGAGGTAGTTGTAAGCGTTACCACAGGCAATGGCACCCATCTTGTAGCGCTTGGCCTCTGCCTTAAAACTGTTGAACGGTGACTCTACAGAGAGACGCATTATCTCAGGCTGACGCTCCAGCAGTGAAGCGTAACGGCGCTTGGCAATGGCAGGCAGCAGAACCCAGTCACGTACTCCGCTAACGGGGTTAAGAGCGTTCTGCTCACGCTTCTCCTTGAGGGAAACCACGGCGCGTGAGTGGGCCAGACGTGTTACTGTGCGCATCAGAACAGGCAGTTTGAGTGACTCTGACAGGTCATAGGCGTATGACATCATATCATATGCCTCTTGCTGTGATGAGGGCTCAATGACGGGTATCAGGGCAAACTTGCCGTAAAAACGGGTGTCCTGCTCATCCTGTGATGAGTGCATTGATGGGTCATCGGCCACAAGGACAATCAGACCGCCGTTCACTCCGGTGATGGAGGAATTCACAAACGGATCGGCAGCCACGTTCATTCCAACGTGTTTCATACATACCAGTGCACGCTTTCCTGCAAAAGACATACCCAGAGCAGCCTCCATGGCTGTCTTCTCATTGGTGCACCAGCGATTGTGTATCTTCTCGGCAGGGTTCTTCTTGCAGTACCCCTGTATGTATTCTGTTATTTCAGTAGAGGGTGTTCCGGGATAAGCATATACTCCGCTCAGTCCGGCATCAATGGCACCCTGTGCTATGGCTTCATCGCCAAGTAATAGTTTTTTCATTATATCAATTCTCAATTAGAAAACTACGTTTTATGATTCTTGTCACGAAAGGCCACGGGTAGGCGAGCTTTGCTCGGGAATCTCGGGATAGAAAGTGAACTTTCTCTCCTCTCGCTGCTCCAAGAATTCTCAATTTTCAATTATTTATTCTCATCCATAAGTGAGGTAGAAGCACGTACGGTAACCTCACGGTTGTAGCAGCTGAACATCTTGTCAACGCTCTCCTTCTCCTTGACAGAGGAAAAGAGGCTTACTATAGGTACTATAATCAGACCAGCTACCATTGAGAGCACACCTGCGTTGATGGGTGAACTGAAGTAGGGGCTGATGAATGTGGTGCCGGTGAATGTTCCGTACATGCAACCGCACATGATAGCTACGCCTACAATGAAACTTGCCCAAACAGAAGCCTTGGTGGTCTTCTTCCAGTATAGGCCATAGAGGAACGGAGCAAGGAATGCACCTGCCAGAGCACCCCAGGATATACCCATGAGCTGAGCTATGAATGTTACGGAACTCTTGGCCTGGATGATAGCCAGTACGGATGATACTGCTATGAAGAATACAACCAGCAAGCGGATTGAAAGCAGCTGTGATTTCTCACTCATCTGCTTGCCGCCTTTGGCCATGGCAGGCTTGATTATATCAAGAGTAAGTGTTGAACCTGATGTAAGAACCAGTGATGAGAGGGTTGACATTGATGCTGAAAGCACCAGGATGATAACCACGCCAATCATAAGGTCTGGCAGAGTCTGAAGCATGGATGGTACGATGCTGTCGTAGATGGGGCCTTTTGGGCCGAATTCGATGACATCTCCGTACAGACGACCAAAACCGCCCAGGAAGTAGCAACCACCTGCCACGATGATGGCAAAGAAGGTTGAAATGAATGTTCCTTTGCGGATAGCGGCCTCATCGCGGATGGCGTAGAACTTACCTACCATCTGAGGGAGACCCCATGTACCGAGTGACGTGAGCAGCACGACACCCAACAGATAGATGGGTTGCGGGCCGAAGAACGATGTAAAGGCTCCGTTCAGTCCGGGTGCTGCCTCGCTGGGAATCTGTGACATCTTTTCAATTGCTGCTGTGAAACCGCCGTTTCCATTCAGTACAGAGATGATAACGGCAACGATACCTATCAGCATGATCATACCCTGTATGAAGTCATTTATGGCGGTGGCCATGTAACCTCCCACCAATACGTAAACACCTGTCAGTATGGCCATTCCAAGAACGCACCAACTGTAGTCAATACCGAATGAGAGTCCGAACAGACGTGACAGACCGTTATACAGAGATGCGGTATAAGGGATGAGGAATACGAATACGATTACTGATGCTGCAACCTTGAGAGCCTCTGAGTTGAAACGCTGACCAAAGAAATCAGGCATTGTGGCACTCTTGAGGTACTGGGTCATAAGGCGTGTACGGCGGCCTAGGATTCTCCATGCCAGCAGTGAACCTATAATGGCGTTGCCCAGTCCGATCCATGTGGCTGAAAGACCGTACTTCCAACCGAACTGACCTGCATAACCTACAAATATTACGGCTGAGAAATAAGATGTACCGAAAGCAAAGGCTGTAAGCCATGAGCCGACCTTACGGTCACCCAGTACAAATCCCTGTACGTTGTTTGCGGTTTTACGGCAGTAGATTCCCACGCCAATCATTACGGCGAAGAAAAGTATAAGAATAAGGATCTTTAAAAACATAGCGGTTTGGTTTATCTGTTAATAATAAGGTTTCTTTTTATTCCCAGCCTTGTATAAGTGTAAGACCCTTTTCTGTAGCTACACGCTCGGCAATTTCAAGACTGTTGGCGGGACGTATGATAAGCACCAGTTTACCATCCTTGTGGAATGTATAGAGGTAGCTTATTGTGCAACCTCCGGATGTAAGTGCGTCAATTGCATCGGTAAAGGATGCCGTGTCAGGCTCCACCTGAATGGCCAGAACCTCATTAAGGCTTACCAGGTTTCCCTGTGCAGACAGAAGCTTGGCCGCTTTTTTCTGGTCAGATGTAATGAGCCTGAGTATTCCGAACTCATTTGTGTCTGCCACTGATGCAGCCTGGATCTCTATATTCTCATTCTTGAGGGCGGTGAGTATATCACTCAGTTTGCCGCGCTGGTTCTCAAGAAATATGGATATTTGCTTTATAGTCTTCATAATGTTCTTGATTAGTGGTTGTTACGCAGATCATTCACTCTCTTGGCCTTGCCGTCAGACTGCGGGATAACGCCCTTGCCTACAAGTTTTACTCTCGGAGTAAGCAGTATCTCATCCTTGAGTCGGCGTGTGATCTCCTTGGTCAGGTTCTGCAGCATGCTGAAATCATCGGTAGCCTGTGCCAACTCAGCCTCAACGGTCATCTCATCATTGTCACCTACGGTCTCAATGGTGATAAGGTAGTCACTGGCCAGCTCGGGGAACTGCATCAGTATCTTCTCAATCTGTATGGGATAGATGTTTACGCCCTTTACAATCATCATGTCATCGCTGCGTCCCTGGAAACGTGCCAGACGCTTGTGGGTACGGCCGCATGGGCAGTCACCCGGCAGGATGCGTGTAAGGTCACGTGTGCGGTAGCGGAACAACGGCATAGCCTCACGGTTCAGTGTGGTCAGTACCAACTCACCCAGCTCACCCTCCGGAACGGGCTCCAGTGTCTCCGGATCAAGGATTTCAACGATATAGTTATCTTCCCAAATGTGCATTCCGTTCTGCTCTTGGCACTCGATGGCAACGCCGGGGCCGCACATCTCACTCATACCGAAGTTGTTATAGGCCTTGGCGCCCCATATCTCCTCAATACGTTTGCGCTGTGCCTCTGAATGGGGCTCTGCGCCGATAATGAGGGTGTGAACGGTTGTATTGCGCGGGTCAATACCCTCCTCCTCAAATGCTGCAGCCAGACGTGTGGCGTATGAAGGTATGCAGTGCAGTGCTGTGGTACCGAAATCAGTGATGAACTTTACGTGACGCTTGCTGTTGCCTGCGCCTGCAGGAACGGTAAGTGCACCAAGACGCTCTGCGGCATACTGTATGCCCAGACCACCGGTAAACATGCCGTAACCTGATGTATTCTGTATAATGTCGGTGTTACGCAGACCTATGCAGTACATGGAACGTGCCATGGCATCGGCCCACTCGTCAAGGTCTTTCTGTGAATGGAGTATTACGGTAGGATTACCGGTGGTACCGCTTGATGAGTGCAGACGTACTACCTTCTCCAGCGGAATTGATTTGATGCCGAAAGGATAGGTGGCACGCAGGTCATTCTTGGTGGTGAAGGGGAAACGCTTTATGTCCTCAACGGATTTGATACTATCAGGGGTGATACCCAGTTCCTTGAATTTGGGAGCATAGAATTTACTTCCCATTGCAATCTCTACGGTTTTCTTGAGACGTTCCACCTGCAGTTTTTCAAGCTGCTTGCGGGGCATGGTCTCAATCTCTTCATTCCAGTACTTGCTGTTCATTGTTTATATTTTTTTGTTATCGTTTTCTTCTTGCGGCGCAAATTTACAGTATTTTATCAAGTTCTTCAAGCAGAAACTCTTTACCTTTATCACTAAGTCCCACATAGTAGCGGAGCGGCTCGTCAGGCGTTACTTCTTTTGTGACAAAAACACTGCCCCGGATTTCATTAAAACTCTTTTCTTCCATCTGGGGCATTATGATAATGGAGGTTACCCTATTGGGATATTCTATTGCAAAACCGTTTTCAAGTTCCTCTACAATACAATCCTGGACAGTAGTAACTCCGGCTGCCACGTTGAGCAGTTCAAATGCTCCTGCGTAATAGTCTATCACAGCCATGATGGGACTGTCACGGAACAGGGTTATCTGTTTGTCAAAAGATACCGGAACCTCATAAAGTTCCCATTGGTCATGATGCAGGTGTATCACCATCTTGTCTTCAGTCTGTGTCAGTATCTCAGCCTGGCTATACCCGTGTTCGTTTTTATATAGGCCCGATTCTCCCATGGGGCATGAAGCTCCATATCCCAGAAGATAGGAATCCGGCATCTTTATCGTATGACCGTTCCTGCTTTTGATTAATGCCATGAATCCCAGGTCATCATTTCTCTTGTCATTGGAGTTCATGTCTGTCCGGAATTCTATGATACCGTTTGTCCAGGATACTTTGTCTTTGCGGATTTGGAACTGGAATCCGTTTCTTGTCTGGTTGCAGCCTACAAGTGTTGAGACTACTAGAAATAATATCAGTAACTTCTTCATTTTCCGGAATATGCTAAAGCGTAAGTCTTGATTTGTTTGAGCATGGAGAGCAGGCCGTTGCTACGGGTGGGTGAAAGATGTTGCGTGAGCCCAATCTCATCAATGAAATGCACGTCACAGTCAAGTATATCCTTTGGAGTCTGTTCTGAGAGAACCCTTATCAGCAATCCTATCAGACCTTTGGTTATGATGGCATCGCTGTCTGCCTCAAAATGCAGCAGGCCGCCCTTGAACTCTGCGTGGAGCCAGACGCGGCTCTGGCAGCCGTCTATGAGATTATCCTCCGTCTTGTAGGCGGGATCCAATGGTGGCAGCTCGTTTCCAAGGTCTATGATCATCTGGTATTTGTCCATCCAGTCATCAAATGCACTGAACTCCTCAATGATATCCTGTTGTATCTGTTCTGTTGTCATCGTTTCTCGTTGTAGATTACTGTAAGAAGTGTCTTTCCCACTGCTTCAAGTACATTCTTGTCAATATTGTCTATGTTATCGTGTGTAGTGTGCCAAGTAGGTCCGAATATGCTCTCTTTACATTGAGGCAGGTAGGGTACGATATCAATGGCAGGAATCTTGGCTATGGTATTGATGAAATAGTGGTCATCAGTGATATAGCCGCCATCAGACTGTCTAAAGAGTGAACTGTAGCCCAGTGATGCCGCCGTATTCCAAACCTTGTCAACCACCTGCTTCCCGTACATGACAGAATATTTTTCACGTGCAAACTGAGCACCCTTGCCACCTACCATGTCAAGAAGTATGGCATAGCGTGCGCGGTAATCCTTCTGGTGAGGGTTCTTGGACCAGTGCTGTGTTCCCAGTCCCCAGTATGTCTCCAGATGATTACCCTTGAAATCGGGTCCGGGGCCCCAATCCTCAGCATCCAGGAAGATGCAGTCAACACCTATCTCCGGTGCCTTTTTCTGCAGTTGGCGTGCTATCTCAAGGATAACAGCTACACCGCTGGCTCCGTCATTGGCCGCGTCAACTGGTTTCTTCCAGTTGGCATGGTCAGAGTCATTGTCAGCCCAGGGACGGCTGTCCCAATGTGAGCAGAGTATCACGCGGGTGGGGCAATCCTGGTTATAACTTCCAATGATGTTTACACACTTGAGGGTGGTGTTGTCAAAGGTCTTAGTGTCAAAGTTCTGAAAGTGTACGATATCAGCACCGAACTTGGCCAACATGGCTGCCAGCCAGATGCCGCAATCATCATGGGCCTGAGTGTTGGGAACACGCGGGCCGAAACCAGTCTGTCTTTTGATGAAGCTGAATGCGCTGTCAGCACAGAACTCAACTGTCGTGGAGGTTGGTGCTGTGCTGGTGGTGACGGCTGGTGATGTACTTGCTGTGGCGGTAGCAACGGCTGTTGTGCTCTTGCGTCCTCCGCAGGAGATGGCCACGAACATCACAGCCAATATGAGAGATGTTCTTTTCATATCAGCGGTTGAGCTTCCAGGTGGCACCGTCCTTGGTATCCTTGATCTCAAATCCCAGTGCGGTGAGTTCATTGCGTATCTTGTCACTGGTAGCCCAGTCCTTGTTGGCCTTGGCAATGGCACGCTGTTCAAGAAGCATATCCACCACCTTGCCGAAAGCTTCCTCACGGCCGCTTCCGCCGCCCTCCTCTGCCTTAATGCCGAGTATATCAAAGAGGAATGTGTCAAATAGAGACTTGAGTTCAGCAACATCGTCGGCAGTGAGTTTGGCATTGCCGTCAACGGCTTGGTTAATAACCTTGGCTGCATCAAATAGATGGCTGATAACGATAGGTGTGTTAAGGTCATCGTCCATAGCCTCGTAGCACTTACCCTTGAACTCAGTTACACTTACCGAACTCTCGGTGGCAGGCTGGATGCGGCCTATTGCATTGTATGCCTCCATAAGTCTTGACATAGCCTTCTCGGCAGCCTGCAGGGCATCGTTGCTGAAA
This sequence comes from uncultured Bacteroidales bacterium, assembly GCA_902774275.1. Taxonomy (GTDB): domain Bacteria; phylum Bacteroidota; class Bacteroidia; order Bacteroidales; family Bacteroidaceae; genus Colenecus. Next base: position 1,105 of record CACYHN010000042.1, on the reverse strand, counting down.
TCAACGGTACCGCGGTAGTGGGCCATCAGGATGAAGAACCTTATGGTCATGGGGCTGTAGGCCTGCTTGAGGTTGGGATTCTGACCGGTAAAGAACTCGTTCAGGGTGATGAAATTGCCCAAACTCTTGCCCATCTTCTGGCCGTTGATGGTGATCATGTTGTTGTGCATCCAGTAGTGCACAATGTCATGACCCTGGCTTGCTACGGCCTGTGCAATCTCGCACTCGTGGTGTGGGAATATCAAGTCCATGCCGCCTCCGTGTATGTCAAAACGTTCTCCCAGATATTTGCGGCCCATGGCGGTGCACTCGCAGTGCCAGCCGGGGAATCCGTCGCTCCAGGGTGAAGGCCAGCGCATTATATGCTCGGGCTGGGCTTTCTTCCACAGCGCAAAGTCAGCAGGATTGTGTTTCTCCTCCTGACCGTCAAGCTCACGGGTGGTGTTGAGCACGTCATCCAGGTTACGGCCTGAGAGTATGCCATAGTGATGGTCCTTGTTATACTTGTTCACGTCAAAGTAGATGCTGCCTTGGCTCTCATATGCGTAGCCGTTGTCGAGAATCTGCTTTACGAGTTCTATCTGCTCAATTATATGGCCCGATGCGTGCGGTTCGATGCTGGGCGGCAGCACGTTCAGGGCATCCATTGCCTTGTGATAACGTAGTGTGTAGTATTGCACAACCTCCATGGGCTCCAACTGCTCAAGACGTGCCTTCTTGGCAATCTTGTCCTCACCCTCATCGGCATCATGTTCCAGATGACCTACATCGGTGATATTGCGTACATAGCGTACCTTGTAGCCTAAGTGCTGCAGGTAGCGGAACAGTATATCAAATGTAATGGCGGGGCGGGCGTGACCCAGATGCGGGTCACCATATACTGTAGGGCCGCACACGTACATTCCTACGTGTGGCGGGTTCAAGGCTTCAAACAGCTCTTTCTTTCTTGTAAGGGTGTTGTAGATGGTCAATTTGTTTTCCATATTATTTTCTCATTGTTTCTTCTATAAATTTGAGGAGCCTGTCAACGGCATTCTCCTCGGGGATATTTTTCTCTATGCACTCCTTGCCTTTGTAAAGGCTTATCTTGCCGCGGCCTGCGCCT
>CACYHN010000041.1 GCA_902774275.1 uncultured Bacteroidales bacterium | reverse complement strand
GTGCGCGGACCACAAGGCTGGCACCGTTCTTGGCATCACCTGCCAGGAACACGTTCTCAGCATACTGCGGATGCTCAGGCTTGAGGAATCCCATAGCCAGCAGCACCATATCGCACTCAATGATCTCCTTTTTGCCTGTAGGTTTCATCTGCGGACGGCCACCGTTAGGATCCGGTACCCACTCTACAGTCTCCACCTCAACGCCCTTAAGGTTACCCTTACCGTCATCTATGAACTTGTTTGAAGTAAGGCACCAGCGGCGCTCGCAACCCTCCTCATGACTGGTTGTGGTCTTGAGAATGTTAGGCCACTGCGGCCACGGTGTTGCGGGGTTGTAACCCACCGGAGGCTTAGGCATGATCTCAATCTGAGTCACGCTTACGGCACCCTGACGATGACATGTTCCTATGCAATCGCTGCCGGTATCACCGCCGCCAATCACAAGCACCTTCTTGCCCTTGGCCGATACGGTCTCATCGGCACTGAACTCCTGTCCTGCCAGACGCAGGTTCTGCTGGGTGAGCATCTGCAGGGCAAAATATACGCCCTTGAGTTCACGTCCGGGAATCTTGAGGTCACGTGCGGTAGGAGTACCGTTGGATATGATGTATGCGTCAAAGCCTTTGGGTAGGTCGTTAAGGTCAACCATGGTGTTGAACTTGAACTTGATACCCTCCTGCTCCATGATGGCCATACGGCGGTCAATCACGTACTTGTCAAGCTTGAAGTTGGGTATTCCGTAACGTACCAGTCCGCCGGCCGACGGCATCTTGTCAAAGAGGGTTACCTCATAACCAAGCGCGTTGAGACGTACTGCGGCACTCAGGCCAGAAGGACCTGCACCTATGATGGCAACCTTCTTTCCGTTACGCTCATAAGTATGAACCTTGACAAAACCCTCGCGGAAAGCGTGTTCAATTATGGAGCACTCGTTCTCACGGATGGTAACGGGAGCATCGATGCAAAGGTTCAGGGCGCAGCTCTTCTCGCAGAGTGCCGGGCAGATACGTCCCGTAAACTCGGGGAAGTCATTTGTGGCTGAGAGCAGCTTGTAAGCCAGTTCCCATTTTCCTTTATATACTGCATCCTGCCATTCAGGCTGCTTGTTGCCCAGTGGGCAGGCCCAGTGGCAGAACGGTACACCGCAGTCCATGCAGCGTGATGCCTGCTGCTGACGGCTGCTGTCGTTCAGCGTCTGCTCCACCTCACCAAAGTCAGCTATTCTCTCATGTATAGGCCTGTGACCTGCTTCCTGTCTGGGAACGGTCAGAAAAGCTCTTGGATTTCCCATAGTGTCTTTACTTTAAGATTCAATAATCACGCTGAACGCTATCTATCTTCTGCTGCAGCGCCTTCATCTTCTCCTCTTGCAGAATACGTCGGTACTCAATTGGTGTCACCTGGATGAATTCACCCACATAGTGCTCCCAATCCTCAAGCATGCGCTTAGCCAGCGGAGAACCGGTATAGTTGTAGTGTTTCTCTATCAGGCTGTGCAACTCGTCACGACCGGCCTTGTCCTCAATCAGGTCAAGTTCAATCATATCCATGTTGCAGTAGTAGTCAAAGTTGCGGTTTCTGTCCCATACATAGGCAAGGCCGCCCGACATACCGGCTGCAAAGTTCCTGCCTGTAGTACCAAGCACAACCACGCGGCCGCCTGTCATATACTCGCAGCAGTGGTCACCTGCACCCTCAACTACGGCTGTAGCACCTGAGTTGCGTACAGCGAATCGCTCACCCACACGGCCGTTTATGAATATCTCACCGCTTGTGGCACCGTACAGTATGGTGTTTCCTGCTATGATGTTATCCGACGGCTCGTACTGTGTACCAGCGGGCGGACATATAGCTATGCGGCCACCCGAAAGGCCCTTGCCTACATAGTCGTTGGCCTCGCCTATCAGCTTGAAGCTTACGCCTTTCATAAGGAATGCGCCAAAGCTCTGTCCGGCCGATCCACGGAACTCAACATTGATTGTGTCATCGGCCAGTCCGTCATGTCCATACTTGGTAGCTATAGCACCGGATAGCATGGCACCAGCCGAACGGTCTGTGTTTATTATGTCGTATGAAAGCTCAACCTTGGTACCCTTCTCAATAGCCTTGGCCGATTCCTTGAGAATCTTCTGGTCAAGTACCTGACTCAGGTCATGCTGCTGATCCTTAACCTTGTAAAGGTCACCGTCAATCTTAGTGAGCAGGCGGCTGAAATCAAGGCCCTTTGTCTTGTCTGTGAACTTGCTGCTGTCTATCTCGATAAGGTCTGTACGGCCTATGATATCCTCAAAGCGGCGGAATCCCATCTGAGCCAGCAACTCCCTTACACCCTGAGCCATGAACATATAGTAGTTTATAAGGTACTGGCTGTGACCGCGGAACTTGGCTCTCAAAGCCGGATCCTGTGTGGCTACACCCACCGGACAAGCATTGGTGTGGCACTTACGCATAAGCAGGCATCCCAGAACGATAAGCTGACCTGTTCCGAATCCGAACTCGCCTGCGCCTAAAAGAGCCATCGATATCACGTCACGCGGAGTCTTGAGCTGACCATCCACCTGAACCTCAATCTCACCGCGCAGACCGTTCAGTACCAGGGTCTGCTGTGTCTCGGCCAGACCTATCTCGGGAGAAATGCCGGCATAACGGATTGATGATGCCGGTGATGCTCCTGTACCGCCCTCGGCACCTGATATTACAACCAGGTCAGCCTTGGCCTTGGCCACACCGGCTGCAATGGTACCTACTCCGCTCTCGGCCACCAGCTTGACGCTGATCTTGGCCTTGGGGTTGACGTTGCGCAAATCATAGATGAGCTGTGCCAGATCCTCAATCGAGTAGATGTCATGATGAGGAGGAGGCGAGATAAGCGAAATGCCCGGAATTGAGTTACGTGTACGGGCAATGATCTCGTTCACCTTGAATCCGGGCAGCTGACCGCCCTCACCCGGCTTGGCTCCCTGGGCCACCTTGATCTGGATCTCCTGTGCGTTGACCAGATACTCGGCAGTGACGCCGAAGCGGCCCGATGCCACCTGCTTGATGCGGCTGCTCAGTGATACGCCGTCCACATCGGTGTGGAAACGCTCGCTGTCCTCACCGCCCTCACCGGTGTTGCTGCGTGAGTCGAGAGTGTTCAAGGCAATGGCAATGGCCTCATGAGCCTCCTTGCTGATGGCGCCGAATGACATGGCTGCACCGATAAAGCGCTTGACGATGCTCTGGGCAGGCTCAACCTCATCAACAGGAATCGGGTTGGTCTTGAACTTGAAGTAGTTACGCAGGAACAACGGCTCCTGACGGTCATCCACTATGGAGCAGAACTCCTGGAATTTCCTGTAGCTGCCTAAGCGGGTAGCAAGTTGCAATGTTGAAATGGCCTCGGGTGTCCACGCATGACGTATGCCATCCTTACGGAATGCGTACTGGCCGATGAACGGAAGCACGCCGTCAGGCTCGGCCTTACCGAATCCCTGCTCCTGCATGCTTACGGCATCCTTGCAGATCCTATCGAAAGATACGCCTCCTATTGTGGATGTTGAGGTTCCGAAATACTTAGAGAGAACCTCCTGGCTTATACCTATGGATTCGAATATCTTGGCACCGCGGTATGAACGTATGGTGCTGATACCCATCTTACTCATTATCTTCTTGAGACCCTTGTCAACAGCCTTGATGTAGTTATGCTGTGCGGTCTCATAATCCAGCTGGATTTCGCCCTTCCTGACCAGGTCATCAATCACGGCAAATGCCATGTAGGGGTTCACTGCGCTGGCTCCGTAACCCAGAAGCAGGGCTGCGTGCATCACCTCACGTATCTCGCCGCTCTCAACTATCAGTGCGGTCTGGACACGTTTCTGGATTGAAACCAGATAGTGGTGTATGGCGCTCACGGCAAGCAGTGAAGGAATTGCGACATGTGTATCGTCTATGCCGCGGTCACTCAGGATGATGTAGTTGATTCCCGCATCAACTGATTTCTCGGCCTCACGGCAGAGATTCTCTATGGCATCGGCCATACCCTGGGCGCCCTTGGCTTTCTCAAACAGGATGGGCAGCACCTCGGTGTTGAATCCCTTGTAGCGGATGTTGCAAAGTGTATCAAGCTCCGTATTGGTAAGTACCGGCTGCGGCAGACGGACCATCTTGCAGTGACCCTGACTGGGAGTAAGGATGTTCATGCCCACAGCACCGATGTACTCGGTCAGTGACATTACCAGCTCCTCACGGATAGGATCGATAGGCGGGTTGGTTACCTGCGCAAACTGCTGACGGAAATAGTTGAACAGCAGCTGCGGACGCTCCGAGAGAGCTGCCAGCTGTGTGTCGTTACCCATTGATGAAAGTGGCTCCTGACCAGTCTGACACATGGGAACAATCACACGGTCTATATCCTCACGGGTATAGTCAAACGCGCGCAGACGGCGTGTATAGTCCTTGATGTCATTGGGTGCCTTGCGTCCGCTCTTGAGCTTGCCCAGCTCTACACGGCCTTCACTGAGCCATTCGGCATAGTGATACTCGCCGGCCAGGGCATCCTTTACCTCATCGTTACGGAATATCTGTCCGTTATCGGTATCTATGAGAAGTATCTTACCTGGCTGCAGTTTACCTTTTTCCATAATAACGGAGGCATCAATATGGATGCAACCGGCCTCGGATGCCATGATGAGCATACCGTCATTTGTTATAAGGTAGCGGGCTGGACGCAGACCATTGCGGTCAAGCATACCTCCGGCATAACGGCCGTCGGTAAAGAGCAATGCTGCAGGTCCGTCCCATGGCTCCATAAGAATTGAATGGTACTCGTAGAACGCCTTGAGCTTATCGCTGATGGGGTTTTTCTCGTTGAATGATTCGGGCACCATCATCGCCATAGCATGAGGCAGTTTCATACCCGAACGCACAAAGAACTCCAGGGCGTTGTCAAACGATGCGCTGTCGCTCATATCGGGCTGGATTATGGGATGAATGTCTGTCACATCACCCAAAGCCTTTGATGAGAGCACGCTCTCACGGGCCTCCATCCAGCCGCGGTTGCCGCGAATGGTGTTTATCTCACCGTTGTGTGCCAGCATTCTGAACGGCTGGGCCAGTGACCATGTCGGGAATGTGTTGGTACTGAACCTGGAGTGTACCATGGCAAGTCCGCTTGTAAAGTTGGGGCTGCTCAGGTCGGGATAGTACTCACGCAGTTGTGTGGAGGTGAGCATTCCTTTATAAACCATGATACGGCATGACAGTGAAACTATATAGAAATCACGGTCGTCAATACGCTGTTCCACATGCTTGCGGATCTTGTAGAGAAGAGTCTCAAGACCCTCGGCCTCAGTAGATCCGGTAATGAATATCTGTACAGTGTAAGGTTCGGTAGCCCTGGCAGCCTCACCCAGGATGTTGCTGTTTACGGGTACATCACGAGTATTTGACAGCTGCAGTCCCATCTTCCCGGTCTCCTGACGTATTATGTCAAGATACTGCTCCCGTTTTTGACTCTCCTTGGGCAGGAACACCAGTCCTGTACCGTAATGAAGACGCTCCGGAACAGGTATGCCCTGCAGCAAAATGAACTCGTGCGGTATCTGGACCATTATTCCTGCACCGTCACCACTCTTGTTGTCGGCTGCCTCGGCTCCGCGGTGCTTCATGTTCTCAAGCAACGTAAGGGCCTCATCCACAAGCTGGTGCGTCTTGTTTCCCTTCAGGTTGACCATCATGCCTATACCGCAGGCATCATGCTCGTTCTGAGGGTCGTATAAACCGTATTTTTTCATATAATATTACTTTCAACCATATTTTATTTAATCTCCGCTCCGCTCATAATTCTGAGCGAAGCGAAGATTTCAATTTTCAATTTTCAATTATCAGTTGATGAAGAGCAGCTCGCGGTACTTCGGCAGCGGCCACATATCGTTGTCAACCACCTCCTCAAGCTTATCGATAGTCTTGCGCAGCGGGAACAGACTATCTGCAATCTCATGGTAAGCCAGAGCCTTCTTGTACTCGTCCTCGATGGCGTTGGCCTTCTTGCGAGCCTCTACCATAGCGTCAACCTGCTGACGCAGATCTGTAACGAGTTCCGATATGCTGGTAACCAGGCCCATGCTTACGCCTGCCATAGCCGAGTAGTTGTCGGCAAACACCTCCTTCATGGCGGTGATGTTCTTGAGCAGTTTGGTCTGATAAGCTAAGGCTGCGGGGATAATATGGTTGATTGCCATACGGCCAATCACACGGCCCTCAATCTGAACCTTCTTGGTATAAGTCTCCCACTTCACCTCGTTACGGGCCTCAAGCTCCTTCTCTGAGTAAACGCCCAGTTTGGTAAAGAGCTCTATTGCCTTGGGAGTAGTGAATGCCTTGAACATCTTGGGAACGTTGGTCTCAACATCCAGACCACGTTTCTTAGCCTCCTTCTTCCACTCATCGGTATAACCGTTGCCGTCAAAGCAAACCACATCGATTATGCTCTTTATTATAGGCTTCAAGGTATCCATGAAAGCAATGTTCATGGGTTTGCCGGCCTTCATTGCCTTATCCACATCCTTCTTGAATGCTATAAGCTGCTCGGCAACGGCTGCATTCAGGGTTGTCATGGCACCTGCACAGTTGGCACTTGAACCAACGGCACGGAACTCAAAACGGTTACCGGTAAATGCGAACGGTGATGTACGGTTGCGGTCGGTGTTATCCACGAATATCTCAGGTATCTCCACCAGACCCAGTGACTTGCCCTTCTTGCCGGCAATCTCGATGGGAGTATCGGACGGAACCTCAAGCAGTTTCCTGAGTACGGCAGTCATGGTGTTGCCAAGGAAAGCCGATACTATTGCGGGAGGTGCCTCGTTGGCGCCCAGACGATGTGCGTTGGTTGCGCTGGCAATAGACGCCTTGAGCAGATCATTGTGTTTCTGAACAGCAGCCAGAACGTTTACAAAGAATGTAACGAACTGCAAGTTACCCATAGCGTCCTTACCGGGAGCAAGCAGCAGTGTACCGGTATCGGTACCAAGTGACCAGTTGTTGTGCTTACCTGAACCGTTTATGCCGTCAAACGGCTTCTCGTGGAACAGAACCACGAATCCGTGCTTGCGAGCAATATAGTTCATGGTGTTCATTATCTGCTGGTTCTGATCGTTTGAAAGGTTGGTCTCGCCGTAAATGGGAGCCAGCTCGAACTGGTTAGGGGCGACCTCGTTGTGGCGGGTCTTAAGCGGAATACCAAGCTTGTAACCTGCAATCTCAATGTCGCGCATGAATGCTGCCACACGTGAAGGGATGGCACCGAAGTAGTGGTCATCCAGCTGCTGGTTCTTGGATGATGCATGCCCCATCAGCGTACGGCCTGTAAGCATCAGGTCGGGACGTGCGGCATAGAGGTCCTCATCGACCAGGAAATACTCCTGCTCCCAACCAAGATATGAGATTACCTTGTTTACCTTGGGGTCAAACATACGGCAGATTGGCAGGGCAGCATCATTTACAGCCTTAAGGGCTTTCTTGAGCGGTGTCTTGTAGTCAAGAGCCTCACCGGTATATGATATGAATACGGTAGGTATGCAGAGTGTATCATCCTGTATGAACACAGGTGATGTGGGATCCCATGCGGTGTAACCACGGGCCTCGAATGTGGCACGGATACCGCCGTTGGGGAATGATGAAGCATCGGGTTCCTGCTGAACAAGAGCCTTGCCATCGAAGGTCTCTATCATGCCGCCCTTGCCGTCATACTCCATGAATGAGTCATGTTTTTCGGCTGTACCGTCGGTAAGCGGCTGGAACCAGTGAGTAATGTGTGTAACGCCGTGCTCAAGAGCCCAGGTCTTCATACCTGCGGCAACGCCGTCGGCTGTCTGGCGATCCAGATGAGCACCGTTGTCGATGCAGTTCACGAGAGCGTTGAAAGTCTTTGCGTCAAGATACTTGTGCATCTTGTCACGGTTGAAAACCAACTCTCCGAAATAATCGGAAATCTTGCCTTCAGGTGCCTCTACTACAACTGCCTTCTTCTTGAAAGCATCCTGTACCACATCAAATCTAAGTTTACTCATAACTTTCTATATTAAAGTGTTTATTATTCCTGTTTTTATTAAAGACGAAAAGGCCAGTCCAAACGGGCCAGCCTTTATGTTTGTTTTGATAGTTTTGGGTTTTATCCCTGGGCTTACTCCCCGGCTGGAGAGAGAAAAGCCGTATTTTTGACCAAACGGTTCCATTTGCCGGAATTATTATTCCCGGCATTACGCTTGGGATTGAAACCAATCTCCAGAGCATATCTGAAACCATATTCTATCAACACTTTCACGTCTTTGCCTGCTTTTATGTTTCAAAAACAATGCAAAAGTAGAAATATTTGTTGCAATTTGAAAACAATCTCCCATAAAATTCTTCAAAATGACATTAAAAAAATGTTTAAGGTATAAAACTGACACTTTTATACACTATTTGAGCGCATTTTGATGAATATCCTTCACCGCACGGCCGCTCGGATCGTTCAGTTTGCTGAAACTTGCATCCCACTTGAGCGCCTCAGCGGTAGAGCAGGCCACACTTGGCACACTTGGCACACAACGTGCTGCACTGTCGCTCGGGAAATGTTCCTCAAATATTGAACGGTAGTAGTACTCTTCCTTGTTCATAGGGGTGTTTATGGGGAATCTCTCTGCTGCATGCGCCATCTGCTCATCACTTACCGCGGCAGAAGTTATCTCCTTGAGAGAATCTATCCAGCTGTACCCCACTCCATCACTGAACTGCTCCTTCTGACGCCATGCCACACTCTCAGGCAGCATATCGGCAAAAGCCTCACGTACCACACGTTTCTCAATATCATGGCCCGGGCACATCTTGGCTGCGGGGTTCATTCGCATGGCCACATCCAGGAACTCTTTGTCCAGGAAAGGCACACGTCCCTCAACGCCCCATGCTGCCAGCGACTTGTTGGCACGCAGGCAGTCATACAGATGCAGTTTGGATAGCTTACGCACGGTCTCCTCATGGAATGCCTGGGCATCGGGAGCCTTGTGGAAATATAGATAACCGCCGAAAACCTCATCGGCACCCTCGCCGCTCAGCACCATCTTGATGCCCATGCTGCGTATCACGCGGGCAAGCAGGTACATGGGAGTACTGGCGCGCACCGTTGTAACATCGTATGTTTCAATGAAATATATTACATCCCTTATAGCATCCAAGCCCTCCTGGACGGTGTAGTTAATCTCATGGTGAACGGTACCTATGTACTCGGCCACCTCACGAGCCTTGGCCAGGTCCGGGGCACCCTTAAGGCCCACAGCAAACGAGTGCAGACGCGGCCACCAGGCCTCCTGCTTATCGTCGGTCTCAATACGGCGTGCGGCGTTCTTCTTTGCTATGGCCGATATCACAGAACTGTCCAGACCACCGGAAAGCAGCACTCCGTAAGGAACATCACTCATAAGCTGGCGCTTTACGGCAGCCTCAAGAGCCTTGCGCAGTTCAGCCACATCGGCCTTGTTATCCTTAACGGCATCATACTTGAACCAGTCACGGGTGTACCAGCGCTCAATATGGCCGGCTCGGCTGCTCAGGAAATGTCCCGGAAGGAAAGGCTCATACTCTGTGCAGATACCCTCCAGAGCCTTGAGTTCGCTGGCCACACAGATATGCCCCGCCTTGTCTTTACCTATATATAGAGGTATGACGCCTATCGGGTCACGGGCTATCAGATACTCGTCACGCTCGGCATCGTACAGGGCAAAGGCAAATATGCCGTTCAATCTCTCAAGCATACGGATAAAATCCTCTTGGCTGCCACCTGCACGTACAGCATCGCGGTAAAGCGCCAGGATAACCTCGCAGTCACTGCCGGTACTGAATGTGTATCGACCCTCATACTCGCGGCGTATTGCCTGATGGTTGTATATCTCGCCATTTACGGCCAGCACCTGTAGCTTGTCCATACTGAACAATGGCTGACCGCCCGACTGAGGGTCAACTATACTCAAACGCTCATGAGCCAGGATGGCTGAGCCTCCGCACCAGATACCGCTCCAGTCCGGACCACGGTGACGGATCCTGCGGCTCATCTCAAGAGCCTGCTGACGTAACTGCTCTGACTGCTGCTTAATCCTGAAGATTGAAACTATTCCACACATAGTATTTATTGTTTTTGTTGTTTATCCGTCTGTCTGGTTTGAAACAAAAAAAAGACTGATCAAACTGACCAGTCTTTTATGTTTTGTTCCGTATATACCTGAATGATTAGCTTTCCCGCTGGCCAAAAGAAGTAACCATCCGAACCTGATTATTATTCTGGTTCTGATTCTGGTTATTCTGATTATTATTGGCGTATGCCAAAACTTTAGCCATATCTCGTTTCACTGATTTGAGTGCAAATTTAAGCACTTGTTTTTATCCACCAAAACATTTGGCAAGAAAAATAGCACTTTATCATGAAATATTTGCATCAAACAGCAAAATGCTACCTATATATAATAATAGATAGCACTTTGACAATCTTTAAGTGTACCGGTTATCCCTTATCGATACTCTCTTCTACCAGCTTGAGCAACCCCTTTGAATCAAGTTGGCTACGCAAGGTCTCATCATGGAAGTCCGTAAGGAACTTGATAAGATAATCAACGATATTGTCTGAGAATACTCCGCGGGATGTATATATGGCGCGGTCTTTCTCCAGTTCCTTGGCAGCCTCCACGCAGCAACCCGGCAGCTGCTCAAGAGCCTCCTGTACGGCGCGGTTCTTCTCATCATGGATGTTTACGCCCAGACCTACATAGGTCTTATCGGCTACAGCCAGGCCGTCGGGCATCTCAAATCCGTGACGGGCGGCGCAGCACAGGGCAGCCATGAGAAGATAGGTATCGGCAAAGCCATCGCTGGCACGCCACTCGAATGTCTGCTTATCGCTGAAATCCTTATCCTGAGCCTTTTCAATGGGATTGCACTTGGCTGCCATATCCATGCGCTTGAGCCAGCCCAGCGGTACGCGTACCAGGGCGCTGCGGTTGGAGAATGACCAGCAGAGCGATGTGGGAGCCTCCTGATGCGGAACCAGACGCATGAATGATAGCGGATGCGGGTTACCGAATGCCGGCAGGGATGTTCCTGCAGCCATATAACCGGCTATAGCCTTGCGGCATTCCTCAGTTAGTTCTCCGTTCCTGGTCATCACTGACTTGCCGTTACGTGTAAACTTGCAGTGTACATGCATTCCGGATCCGGCCTTGCCCACGGTAATCTTGGGAGCAAAAGTCAGGGTTACGCCATACTGATATGCCAACTGACGCATCACCCACTTAGCCACCACCAGCTGATCGGCAGCATCCTCAATGTCGGTGGGCAGGAACTCTATCTCATTCTGCTCATAAATCTTGCCGTCCTGGGTAAAGTTACCCACCTCACTGTGGCCGTACTTTATCAGACCGCCGCACTGGGCTATCAGCTTCATGGCCTCGGTACGCAGATCCTGGAACTTACAGAACGGAGCGCTCTCGTGATAGCCGCGCTGATCAGGGGTAAGATACAGGTTCTCAGCCTCAGAGATGACATAATACTCCAGCTCACCCATAGCCTGCATCTCCAGACCTGTCACGGCCTTGAACTCACTGTGAGCCTTGTGCAAAATGTACTGCGGGCTGCTCTCAAACTGATTGCCCTCGCGATCAAAATATGAGCAGAGCAGATCTACCGTAGGAACATCGGCAAACGGGTTTACGAATGCGGTCTTGTAACGTGGCAGCACGTACAGATCACTTTTGCCGGCCTCAATGAACGGAAACAGGCTGGAGCCGTCAACACGCTCGCCTGCCTGAAGAATGCTCTCCAGATGAGCGGCGCTGTTTATTACGAAATTAAGGGTTTTGAGCTTGCCGTCCCATCCGCAGTAGTGCAGGTTTATGAACTGCACCGCATTTTCGCGGCAATAACGGATTATGTCATCACATGTAAACTCGCTGGCCGGCTTACCGAGAAAACGCACCAGCAGATTAGGATTCATTTCAATGTTTTTGTCCATATATTCACGTTTTTGATTCGTCCTTGTTCAGGTAAGCGCGAATATAAGAATATTTCATGATATAAGGTTCTTTTTGGAGAACTTCTTGTATGGCATGATACAGCCATTCATCAGAATGTTATTCCAAACACCAGATATGCCATCTCCTTTAAATAAAACAGGTTCTTGGAGTTGACACATGTAGCCCATTTCACGCTAAGGCCCAAGTCAACTGCAAGGTCACCGTTGGGTTGAATTGCTGGAGCGGCAACGGGTGCACTATCATTATCATCATCCTTATCACAACAACATGACTGAACGCCCATAAAAAGGGCTGCAACAGGAAGTAAGTAGATTATACGCTTCATAAGAATCAGGATTAAACTATTGATTTTAACTGCACAAAAAAAGAAAACTTTTCAAAATGGCACAATGGGATTTGGCAGTTGCGACTGTCAAATTGCGTAATATTTAAAAACAATCTGCTTGTTCTAATTTTGCTGATAAAAATAAAGTCATTACCTTTGCATCACTAGAACCCGCCAAGCCTCTCAACGATGCTCAAATGTGCGGGTCGTTTTATTTTTATCGACCCAAATGCCATATTGGAGCTGTCCCCAATGTGCCATCGCAGGCATCGGACCATATTGATTTATGATGAAGCAAGTCGAGGTAGTAGCCGCAATAATCCACGACAATAAGGACCGCATTTTCGCCACGCAGCGCGGATACGGTGATTGGAAGGATTATTGGGAGTTTCCCGGAGGCAAGATGGAACCTGGAGAGACTCCTGAGGAGGCATTGAAACGTGAGATCTGGGAGGAGTTGGAAACGCGGATATCGGTTGAGCGTTTTGTCAAGACTATTGAGTGGGACTACCCTACTTTTCATTTGGTTATGCATTGCTACTGGTGTCACGTTGAGAGCGGCGCGCTTACGCTCAAGGAGCATGAGGCGGCACGCTGGCTCAGAAAGGATGAACTGAACAGTGTGAACTGGCTTCCTGCCGATTTGCAGCTGCTGGATATTATCTAAAGAACACAGTACTGATGTGGCACTTTCTACGTGTGCCATTATGCCTGCAGATTCTCTTTAGCCTGTGGATTGTTCTGCCATTACGTAACATCGAGAACAGGAAAATGAGTAATTTTGCCGGAAATATAAAACAGATTGTTATTTGTCCATCTAAATGAGACGCATCGTATTTGTATCGGCCATATTAATGCTGCTGTTGGGCGGATGCCGTAAGAGTAAGACGGAGGGTATATCGGCCCAGATGGCTTATGAGGGGGTGAATAATTATTGCCATAGTGAGTTTGACTGGAGCGCGGCTCAGGAGAATCCTTCCATCATGTATGTGGCTATGGGTGACAGCACTGAGACTGAGTACAAGGTGGTGTTCCGCAGTTATACGGGCGCGTTTACCTATTTCTACGTTGACAAGGCGAGTGGATCCACAAGGATGGTGGAGTTTGTTCCGGCGCTGAATATTGAGAGTGAGGCCGGCTCCATTAACTTGCGGGATTATTTGGAGTGAACGGCGGCACAGAGGGACTGTCCCCCTGGGTCACAATTCCATTATATCGTATTTATTGTCTTTTGAAGTTCTTCCAGAAAACGGGCGGCTTGGCAACCGTCCATCTGGGCGTGGTGGAACTGGAAGGAGATGGGCAAGGTTGTCTTGAGCCAGCCTTTGCGGTATCGGCCCCACGCCACAAAGGGATTGTTGAAAATGCCGCTATACTGATTGACGAGGCTGTCCAGTTCCGTACCCGTAACTGCCGATGTGCCTACTATCACGGCTTCATCATCCAGGATATCCTGACAGGTCTGGCTGATGGTCTCTGTAAGATGCAGGTAATTGGCATTAAACGCCTCCAGATCATCGCTGACGGCAACATCGCAGAAACTCAGTCCGCCCTTTACGTTGTTCACTATCACGTTGATGGCCATACGGTCATATTTGTATAGTTTCCCATTATGGGGCAGCATGTAAAACTCCTCAATCTTTGATGCTGCACGGCCGATGCACCAGCACAGCAACATATTGAACTTCATTCCGCGCCTTCGGCTCACCTTGCGCAGCCGCGTCACGTCAAACGTCTTTGTGAGCGTCACCATCGGCATAGGTGACTTAGTCCACAGCTCAAATGCGATGGCTCTATTTGTATCCTTGGGATTTATTTCCTGTTTCATTATTTAGATGAGAATGATTGACTAGTATTTAATCTTGAAGTAATCAAGTAAAGCTTTATAGTTGTCTTGGGCCGAAAGGCATGTATCCGTGAGATAGCCATTTATGTATCCCCACTCTCTTAAACCTCTGTAATAGAAGAGTTTGAGTTCTTCAGTGATAATGAATGGCACAATTCCGCTGGCCAGGCATTCCTTGAACATGATTAGTCTTCCAACCCTACCGTTTCCATCCTGAAATGGATGGATGTTCTCAAACTTTTGGTGAAGGTCAATAATATCCTCCAACGATTTGGGAGATTTTGCGTTGTATTCAGAAAGAAGGGCTTTCATTCTTGCATGAACCTCCTCAGGAGGGCAGGTTGCGTTCCCTCCCACCTCATTGGGCAACTTCTTATATTCCCCAACGTTGAACCAAGACTTACTACTATCGGAAGTACCGGTTTTAAGGATTCTGTGTATTTCCTTGATGAAAGGCTCGGAGAGTTTCTCCTCAGCCCTATCTATGATGAGGTCTATGCAACGGAAGTGATTGGTAGTCTCTACGATATCATCAACATTAATAGTCTCATCCGTAATGCCGACAGTATTAGTTTCAAAGATAAAACGGGTCTGTTCATGTGTCAGCCGGCTCCCCTCTATATGATTGGAGTTATAGGTCAGATCAATTTGGGTCCGATGATAGATTCCGCCGCTGATTCTACCCTCCTTCTCCTCACGGAGTCGTTTCAGCAAAGGGCTTGCTTTCAGTTTGCCTTTACGTGGCAACGGAGCATCGGCAGGGATGTTCCAGGTCTTTCCCACAAGTACAGCCCCACCGATTTTCCCTGAAGCACACCAGTTTCTGACAGTGCGTTCCGAGAGTTCATATTGCTGTGCGTATTGGCTAACAGATATCAAATCCATCTTTATCGGCAAAAATATTGTATAAACCGAATACAAATATAGTGATTTTTGCCGATATCGGCAACAAAATTAGAAAATGGCACAAAAGGGACAGTCCCCCTGTGCCACCTTATATATTTTTGTGTAACTTTACTGCATCAAATATAATTGACAATGATTATGAGAAAACTGTTTTCAATTGTGCTTATGGCTATGGCCGTTATGGCAACATCAGCCCAGACTAAGAAAGTTTCTATCCTGGGTGACTCTTACTCCACATTCCAGGGCGTGAACCCTGAGGGTTACAATCCGTTCTATCCAAATGACCGCAATGATGTGACAGAGGTTAGCCAGACTTGGTGGGACCTTTACATCAAGGCTAAGGGATATGTGCTTGAAAAGAATGATTCATGGGGCGGCACAACCATCTGTGGTACTGGATATGGCCGTATGGATGCTTCACGTAACAACTTCATCTCACGCGTTGACAAGCTGGGCAACCCGGATATAATCTTTGTTTTTGGCGGCACCAACGATGCATGGGCACGTGCTCCAATGGGCGAGTACCAGTATTCAGACTGGACCAAGGATGACTGCAAGAATTTCCGTCCGGCTCTGGCATGCCTGCTGGATATGCTCAAGAAACAGTATCCCAAGGCTGAGCTCTACTCTATCCTGAACTCTGAGCTGAATGAAGATGTCAACGAGTCCATGCGTGAAGTCTGCAAGCACTACGGCGTACAGCTTATTGAACTGCACGACATAGAAAAACAGAATGGCCATCCATCCATAAGCGGAATGAAGGCCATCTGTGATCAGCTGCTTGAAGCTATAAAGTGACCCAAAGGGGACTGTCCCCAATATGTCCAAAAAATGGCCCAAAGGGGACTGTCCCTTTTGGGTCATTTTTTGTTTGGGGTGAGGCGGTACATTGCCACATCGTGGCCGGGAACCGTTACCTTGAGAGCCTTCTTGGTGGTACCTACCTTTGCCTTCTTGGCGTTTGATTCCCACAGATTCTCAATGTTATAGGTTATGGCGTCAAATGATGTGGAAAGGTGGCTCACCTCATCATCGGTCAGGTTATAGTCCTGCCAGTTGATGTTGCACTCCACGGGTTCTGTGCTGCGGTTGAGCAGGCAGAATGCCCAGTCACCGTTCTCCAGCGGCTTGAACCAGTACTCAATCTCGTTTTCTGTCTTGTAGCGCAGTCCCTGTACGCCCAGTTTGTCCTGATCAATGGCTATCACCTTTTTATTAAGGATAATGGCGCGGGTCTCATCGGTCATCTTTGAGAGGTCATTGCCAAGAATCAGAGGTGCGGCCATCATGCACCACATGCTAAAGTGAGCGCGGTCCTCATTGACGCTCATACCGTTGCCAACCTCAAGCATATCAGGGTCATTCCAGTGGCCCGGACCTGCGTATTTGCGCAAGGGAGCGTTCTGGTCAATGATGCTCAGAACGGTCTGACCCCAGCCGCGCTGACGGGGGTTGCCGGCAAAACGGGCGGTGATATCACCTGTTGTACGCCATGAGTGGCCTACATTCTCAGCCCACTCCCAG
>CACYHN010000040.1 GCA_902774275.1 uncultured Bacteroidales bacterium | reverse complement strand
CCTGTCAGCCGATGCATTCGGCGTACTGCCTCCTGTATCAATCCTGACTCCCGAGCAGACCAAGTACTACTTCCTGTCAGGTTTCACAGCTAAGCTGGCTGGTACTGAGCGCGGTATCACCGAGCCCACTCCCACATTCTCAGCTTGCTTCGGCCAGGCTTTCCTTGAGCTGCATCCTACCAAGTATGCTGAGGAGCTGGTTAAGAAGATGGAGAAGAGCGGCGCCAAGGCTTATCTGGTTAACACCGGTTGGAACGGAACTGGCAAGCGTATCTCAATTCCTGATACACGTGGTATCATCGACGCTATTCTGGATGGCAGCATCCTGAAGGCTCAGACCAAGAAGATCCCGTACTTTGACTTCGAGGTTCCCACAGCTCTGCCTAACGTAAATCCTGCAATCCTTGATCCTCGCGACACTTACGAGAAGGCTAAGGATCTGGCTGGCCGCTTCATCAAGAACTTCAAGAAGTACGAGGGTAACGAGGCTGGTAAGGCTCTCGTTGCTGCCGGACCGAAGCTCTAATGAATATCTGTAATTTCAGATAAATATTTTCAGAGATTCTCTTTCCGGTCTGTAGCTGGAAAGAGAATCTTTGCTTATACACTGCTTTTAATACCTCTATGAGGAGGTTCAAACAATCTTACAACCAAATATTAAGGACAAGAAAATGAAAAAGTTATTGTTTACAATCGCAGCATGCCTTGTGGCAGTTGTAGCATCAGCACAGCCTATGGGAGGCCGTCCCATGGGTGGTCGTCCGCCTATGGGAGGCCCGATGGGTGGAATGGAGAAACCTTTCTATGAACAGGAGTCTGACTCAATCGCCAACGCCAGGATCCAGGATGTCGCCGGTCTTCTGGACCTTACCGAAAAGCAGTTTGACAAGATGATAAAACTCTATGCTCAGGAGTTTGAGGAGATCTGCCGCAACCTGCAGATGTCAGTAAGAGAATTTCAGATGATGCAGAACGGAGGTTTCCGTGGACGTGGAAACATGAATATGATGGGCGCACAGACTCCCACCAACGTTCAGTTTGACACAGCAGCCGCAAGAAAAACTTATGACCAGATCATAGCCAAGTTTGAAAAACGCTACAAGAAAGCCCTCAATGACCAACAGTATGAAACCTGGAAAGGACTTTCAGCAACCAAACTTGACAATAAATTCAGCAGCATACTCCAGCATGTTCAGGAGAACACGGAAAGCATGTTTTAAATTATGAAAATAGCACTTATAGGATATGGTAAGATGGGCCACGAGATAGAGAAGATAGCTCTGTCACGCGGCCACGAGGTTGTCTGCAAGATTGATATAGACAATCTCAACGATTTTGACAGCCCGGAGTTCAAAAACGCCGATGTGGCAATAGAGTTCACCGCTCCCACGCAGGCCTACAGCAACATTCAGAAATGTTTCAAGGCTGGCGTAAAGGTAGTGAGCGGCAGTACAGGTTGGATGGAGGAGCATCGTGATGAGATGAAAGCTCTCTGCAAGGACGGCGCCAACACCCTGTTCTGGTCAAGCAACTTCAGCATCGGAGTAGCTCTGTTCTCAAAGGTCAACACATATCTTGCCAAGCTCATGAACGGATACCCCATGTATGAGGTCAGGATGTCTGAGACACATCACATCCACAAACTTGATGCGCCCAGCGGCACAGCTATCACGTTGGCAGAGGGAATCATCTCACAGCTGGACCGCAAGACAGGCTGGAGCAAGGGTACCGTACTCAATGCAGACGGAACAGTAACCGGAACTACCGATTATGCACCGTCTGATATCCGCGTTGATTCCATCCGCGAGGGTGAGATAGCCGGAATACATGAGATTACCTATGATTCAAGTGCTGACTTCATCAAGATTATCCATTTTGCAAAGGACCGCAGCGGTCTGGCACTCGGTGCAGTGCTTGCCGCAGAATATACAGCAGATAAGAAAGGATTCCTTTGCATGGATGACCTTATGAATTCACTCTCATAATCTTGCAGCGTAGATGAAACAGTTTAAGGAGATAACAAAGAAACAGTGGATCAAGGCGGCCATATACCTGGTCCTGTACATTCTTTTCCTGGTTTGGGTAAAGAGTTGGATGGGTATAATAGTCATACCTTTCCTGATTGATGCATGCACCACCCGCATCATCAGATGGGACTGGTGGAAGAGCCTCAAGAACAAGACCCTCTATCAGATAATGGGTTGGATTGATGCTATCGTATTTGCATTGGTTGCTGTCTATTTTGTTAATCTATACCTGTTCCAGAACTATGCTATACCTACCTCATCTCTTGAAAAATCGCTGCTTATAGGTGACCATCTCTATGTAAGCAAGGTGGCCTACGGCCCGCGCAAGCCCATGACCCCACTCACCATGCCGCTCACGCAGAATACATTTCCCGGAGGCGGCAAGAGCTATTTTGACAAGCCGCAGTGGCCGTATGAGCGCGCCAAGGGTTTTGGCAAGATAAAGCAGAATGAGATTGTGGTATTCAACTTCCCCGCCGGAGATACCATAGTAACTAATCCTGAAGTGATTGACTACTATGCACAAATATACCACGACGGTAAGGTGAGGTGTGAAGAAGCGAACTACAGGGTTGACCTGGATACCCTTTCCGCATTGGAACAGCGCCATGTGTATGATTTGTACTACAATGTGGGGTACAATCTCATCAAACAGAATGAGCATATCTACGGAAAGAAGATAACCAGACCTGTTGACCGCAGGGAGAACTATGTAAAACGTTGTGTAGGACTTCCCGGACAGACCCTTGAAATTAAGGATGGTGTCATATACACAGACGGGGTTGCCCAGAAACAGCCTGACGCAGTACAGTTCAACTATGTGGTAAGACTGCTCAGACCCATACCTGAGTCTCTCAGAGAGAAGATGGATCTCAGTTCTGACGGTTTGAAACAATCCAAGAACCATAAAGGATTAGTTGAAATCCCTATGACATCACAGGCATTGGAGATATTCAAGAACCAAACAGGCATATCAGACACTATCATTCCGAGTAAGAACCTAAGGAGTAATGACTGGCTCTATCCCTTTAACATGAATACCCATTGGACCAAGGACAACTACGGTCCGATATGGATTCCGGCCAAGAATGCAACCATAGATCTTAGTATTGAGAATCTGCCTCTTTACGAGCGTGTCATCAGAGTATATGAGGGCAATGACCTCAAAGTTGAGCAGGACGGCACAATAATCATAAACGGAGAGGTTGCTCACAGCTATACATTCAAGATGGACTACTACTGGATGATGGGCGATAACCGCCACAACAGCCTTGACTCCAGGTACTGGGGATTCGTTCCTGAGGACCACATCGTAGGCCGTCCCGTATTCATCTGGCTTTCGCTCAATCAGGATAAGAAATGGGGACAGAAGGGTAAGATTCGCTGGAACCGTATGTTCCGCGCCGTCAAGAACTACAACTGATGCAATCTATCCTGCTTTGCTCGGCATATCTGCCACCCGTAAGTTTCTTCACCGCCATCAACAGTGGCGGTGATGTGCTTATAGAACAGTATGACAACTACTGCAAGCAGACTTACCGCAACCGATGCAGAATAGCTACAGCAAGCGGAATCCAGACACTGACCATCCCTATTGTAAAAGCTGATACTCCCAAGCAGCTCATGAAAGATGTGCGCATAAGTGATCACGGTGAGTGGCGCCGCCAGCACTGGAACGCATTGGAATCGGCCTACATGAACAGCCCCTTCTTTATGTATTATCAGGATGATTTCCGTCCATTCTACGAGAAGAAATATGAGTTCCTGATTGATTTCAATACGGAACTGACACTGCGCATTATGGAGCTGGCGGGGATAAAAAAAGAGTTAAGACTCACACAGTCATACATTCACAAAAGTGAAGATGTAATTGATTTACGTCCACTTGCCGAGCCGGGAGTACAAGAACCGGCCAACCCTCAAACCTATTGGCAGGTATTCAAACAAAAATACGGCTTCCTGCCCAACCTGAGTGCCGTAGACCTGCTCTTCAATATGGGCCCAGAGTTCACAGATAAGCTTTGACTTTGCTGAAAACGGTATCGGGATCGATGCCCGTGAGGCAACGGTAATCACCGTATATGCACTCCTTCTTTCCGTAGATGGAGCAGGGACGGCAAGGAAGGTCTATCTGGACGCAATCATCGGGATTCTGCCCCCACCCCATGAATCCGGCTACAGGATGTGTAGCACCCCAAATTGAGACGACCGGCGTACCTGTAAGTGAAGCCAGATGCATATTTGATGAATCCATTGCCAACATAACCTCCATGTGGCTCATAAGGATAAGTTCACCCGCCATACCCAAACCATTGTCTATTATCTCAACAGAACGGTACTTATCAGCCCAAGCCTGTACCTGAGCAATCTCCCTGCCATAGGCAAATACAAACTGACGACAAACACCGGCAGAATCCAGTTGTGCAACCACCTCCTCCATAAGATAGAGCGGATAAATCTTACCTTTGTGGGCGGCAAACGGCGCAACACCTATCCACGGGCAATCCTTTGTACCAATAATATGACTGATAGATGAAAGGTTTCCCTTACCTTCACCGAATATGGAGCGGAATCTGACCTCAAACCTGAAACCAAGTTTCTCCAAAACTATACGGTAACGGTCAAATGACGTCAGTCTTGGGGTAAGATCCTTATTATGCTGGCGGGTAATACGCTTACGTGAACGACGGTCTTTGTTTATGCGTTTTACTTTGGTGAAAGAGAGCCTGTAAAAAATGGAGAGGGCTGTAGTACGCAAAACCCCATGCAGATCAGCCACAGCATCAAAGTGTTTCTTGCGTAGCAGACGGAACAGGCGGAACATTGCCCCGAAACCATGATAATCTTTCTTGAGGTTCACGCCCAAGAAACTCACATTGCCCGGCATCTGGCTGAAGAAAGGAGCAAACCGCCCATCTGACAGCATAGTGAAATGCACCTCAGGATAGGCCTCGGCAAGAGATTGGATTACAGGAACGGTCATAGCCACGTCTCCTATTGCAGAGAAGCGGATAAGAAGTACGTTTTTGTATTTAGGGGTTTTATTTTGAGCCATTCTGGCCGTAAAGAACGGGGTTAAGAGTGGGATCGTTGTACATTTTCATCTGCTTATATACTTTCATGTACTTACGTCCCGCAGCCATATCGTCAAGCAGCATGTCTATAGCTGTAGAGAGATCTTTCTTCTGTTCCAAAAGAACTGCCAGTTTATCTTGGCAACGTTTCTGCTGGTCTGCCTGAGTATCTTTCCGTTCCGCTTCAATTCTCATGTGAAAAATCTTGAGCGCCAGAATGGAGAGACGGTCAACTGCCCACGCAGGACTCTCAGTATTGATGGTTGCAGCAGGTAAAGTCTTAACAGACTTGAATTTATCCAGGAAATAACTGTCAATGAGTTCAACCAGATCAGTACGTTCCTGATTGGAACGGTCAATACGGCGTTTGATTTCCAAAGCTTTTACCGGATCTATCTGCGGATCACGTATAATATCTTCCAGATGCCACTGAACGGTATCAATCCAATTCTTAAGATAAAGATAGAATTCTATGCTCTTCTCCTGGTACGGATTGGCAATGGGAGCATCTATATTATCATTCTTATGATAGTCCGAAATAGCACGCTCAAATATCCCAAAACTTTCCTGACTGAATGTCATATCAACAATAAATTCTCTTAGCGATGCAAAAATAGCGGTATTTTTCTGAATAGACAACCTTTACGGCCAAATTAGCATTACACACATTTGGGGTGTTTGTGCACAACGAGGTCGTTTTGGCTATCCAATATTTGTGATGCCCATTGAAAATGGGTTTCTTTGCACCCAAATTCATTTTAAATACTTAAAAATTACAATTATGGCAGATTCACAGATTGCAGAGAGAGTTCAGGCTATCATCGTTGACAAACTTGGTGTTGAGGCATCAGAGGTTACTCCTGAGGCAAGTTTCGCAGCTGATCTGGGTGCAGATTCACTGGATACCGTTGAGCTCATCATGGAGTTCGAGAAGGAATTCGGTATTTCAATTCCCGATGATCAGGCTGAGAAGATCACAACCGTAGGTGAGGCTATCGAGCTCATCAGCCAGGCAGCTACAAAGTAAGTTGTAACAGCTTGATAATATGAATCTGAAAAGAGTAGTCGTAACAGGACTTGGTACCGTCAACCCTATAGGCAATACTGTCCCTGAATTCTGGGAGAATGCCTTGGCTGGAGTAAGCGGTGCAGGTCCTATTACCAATTTTGATATCAATACTATACCTACCAAGGTTAAGTTCGGATGTGAGGTAAAGAACTTTGACGCGTCGCAATATATTGACCGCAAGGAGTTACGCAAGTATGACAAATACAGTCATTTTGCCATTGCCTCAGCAACTCAAGCCATTGAAGATTCCGGATTGGATCTTGAAAAGGAAGACTTGAACCGCATTGGAGTGATCCTTGGTTTCGGTATGGGAGGTGTTGACTCTTTTCAGGAGGGTATGGATACCCTCAATGAACAAATGGGATCAGGGCAGGACCTTAAAGTCACCCCGTTCTTTGTTCCGCGTATTCTCGGATCCATTGCAGCTGGTTTGATTTCTATCAAATACAAGCTCAAAGGTCCCAATTATGCAACCTCATCAGCATGTGCATCAAGCACACATTCTATCATTGACGCCGTAAACCTTATCCGTTTGGGTAAAGCCAACGCAATAGTTACCGGCGGAGCTGAGGCTGCACTTGGTAAATGCGGAATAATAGGATTTGGAGTTATGCACGCACTATCCACCCGTAATGATTCACCTGAGACAGCATCACGCCCCATGAGTGCAAGTCGTGACGGATTTGTACTTGGTGAGGGAGGAGGAGTTCTTATTCTTGAAGAATATGAACATGCCCGTGCCCGCGGCGCCAAGATTTACGCTGAGGTAGCCGGATGGGGAGCAACGGCCGATGCATATCATATGACAGCCCCTGATCCTGAAGGACTTGGCGCAATCCGTGTCATGCAGGAGGCACTTGATGATGCCGGGTTGCAACCCGCTGATATTGACTATATCAACATGCACGGAACCTCCACCCCGCTTGGTGACATAGCTGAATGCAAGGCTATCAAGGCTGTTTTCGGGGACCATGCCTATGAAATGAATTTGAGTTCAACCAAATCCATGACAGGGCATCTGCTGGGTGGTGCCGGTGCAATTGAGGCCATTGCAACTGTTCTTGCAATAAAGAACAGTGTCATCCCACCCACAATCAACCATGAGGAGGGTGATGATGACGAGCAGATAGATTACAAGCTTAACTTCACTTTTAACAAAGCTCAGAAAAGAGAGGTTCGTGCTGCGCTGTCAAATACATTCGGTTTTGGAGGACATAACTCCTGCATAATATTCAAGAAGTTTACAGACTGAATTGAATCGCAATCGCGACATAACCGCAAGAATCTGCAATGCGGCATTGGCTTTAGCAGCCCTTGCCGCATTGTCGGGTTGTGCGGTCATCGGTAGTCCTGACGGTGGACCGTATGATGAAAACCCTCCTAAGATTACCAACAGTCATCCCGTAAACGGAGCCACAGGCGTTAAGACCAAGAAAGTATCCATTGACTTCAATGAGTTCATCAAACTTGAGAATGCCACTGAAAACGTTGTAATATCACCTCCCCAGATTCAACAACCTGAGATCAAGGTTACCGGTAAGAGAATACAGGTGGAGTTCTTTGATTCACTAAAAGCCAACACCACCTACTCCATCGATTTTTCAGATGGAATCAAAGATAATAATGAGGGTAATCCGTTGGGAAACTACTGTTTCCGTTTCAGTACCGGCGATGTTATTGACTCTCTTGAGGTATCAGGCTACGTACTGAATGCTCAGGATTTGGAACCGGTAAAAGGGATGACGGTAGGACTTCATAGTGACTTGGCTGATTCCGCCTTCATGACCAAGCCTTTTGAAAAGGTATCACGTACTGACACATACGGTCATTTCAACATACGTGGTGTAGCACCCGGAACCTACCGCATATATGCAGTAATGGATATGGACCAGACATTCAGCTATTCTCAACGCAACGAGAAGATAGCATGGCTGGACACCCTCATAATACCTTCATCAGAACTCAGGTATCGTGTTGACACCCTGTTCACACCGGAGGGAATGGTTGACACTACAGTTACAATCCCATACACTAAATTTCTCCCTGATAACATTACCCTGTTGGCATTTACGCCCAAACCCATAATACAGTACATGACAGCGGCAGAACGCCCCACGCATGAGAAATTTACGCTCCGTTTTGCTCTGCCGCTTGATTCCATGCCAGAGGTCAAAGGAATCAACTTTGATGAAGCTGACGCATATATAGTGCAGCACAGCGAACGGTATGACACGCTGACTTTCTGGATGAGAGACACTTTGGTGTATTATAAAGATACCCTATGCCTCAGTGTAACATTCCTGGCTACAGATACGGCGGGTGCATTATCACCTACCACCGATACCCTTAAACTGGTTCCCAAGAAAAGTCACGAACGCATACTCAAGGATGCTGCACGTAAAGCAGAAGAAGACAAGAAAGAACGGGACAAGAAAATCCGCCGCCTAGAGCGTGAAGGGGATTCGCTGGGTATTGTAAAACTGCTTACACCAAAAATAAATTTCCTGGATTACAATCTCACATCAGGTAGTTCACTCAGAGTCACGGAAAAGGAGATTACACTCAAATTCAAGGAACCTGTCACTTTCCTTTCTGATACTGCCATCCATCTGTATCAGAAAGTTGACACCATCTGGAAACCTATACCGTATGATATAGAACAAGACTCGATTGATATACTCAGATACTACATCTACGGAGAGTGGAAACCCGATAATACTTTCAGAATCAACATAGACTCTGCAAGCATACAGGGTATTTACGGATTGCATAATGATGCTATTGAGGAGAAATTCAAATTCAGCCCTCTTAACCAATTCAGTACCCTGACTGTCAACGTTCTCAACCCCAAACCCGGTTATACAGTCAGGTTACTTGACAACAACGGGAAAACCGTAAGTACCGGAACACTTGATGACGGATCTGTAGATTTCTTCCTGCTCAAACCCGCAAAATACTTCATCTCCATGTTTGATGATGTGAACGAAAACGGAAAATGGGACACCGGAGATTATGAAGAGAAACGTCAGGCTGAGAGTGTCTGGTACATAAAGAGAAGCTGGACACTAAAACAGGACTGGACACATGAAACTGATGAATGGGATGTCAACGAAATTCCCATAACCGAGCAGAAACCTGATGAATTACTCAAGGAAAAGAGTAAGAAGAAAGTAGTTGATCTACACAAAAAGAATCTTGACAGACTTCAAAGCAAAGCACAACGCAAGGAGTCTGAAAAGAAAAAGAAAGAGCGCAAACGCAATGAACGTAAGGAGCGCCGTGAAAAGAACAAGGAAAAATATCGCGCTATAAGAGCTCAGCTAAAAGAGAAAAACAAGGCTAAGGCTGCTGCCAAGGCCAACATCGGATCAGACTCCGATGTTAGCACTCCAGACACTGAGGAAGTTGCGTCCCCAAACGAGTGACAGGTCATAATCACTCAAGCCTTCTGCCATAAGACGCTCTGTAAGCGTTACAAACCACGAGGCATCCTCAAGACCCGGCAGCCCGCCGCCACCGTCAAAATCAGAGCCTATACCCACATGGTTTATGCCCATTACATCTATCATATGCATGATATGACGTATGGCATCATCAACTGTGGCATTACCTCCCTTCTTGAGGAACCCGCTGTACAGACAAACCTGTGCCACTCCTCCACTTGAAGCAAGTGCACGCATCTGTTCATCAGTGAGGTTACGGGTGTGGTCACATAAGGCACGGCTTGATGAATGTGAACAGATAATAGGTTTGGCGCTGCACTCCAATGCATCCCAGAAACTCTTCTCTGAAGCATGTGACAGATCAACCATCATACCCACACTGTTCATACGGGCTACCACCTCACGGCCAAAATCAGACAGGCCGTTATGCTCATGATTACCCTTGTGTGAGTCACATATATCATTATCACCGTTATGGCACAGTGTCATATAGGCTACTCCGCGGCTACGGAACCGGTCCACGTTGTCAATGTCAAGCCCAACGGCATAACCGTTCTCTATGCCTTTTACAACAGATTTAATTCCCTTGAACTTGTTTTGCCACAGTTCATCAGGTGTCGTAGCTATTGCAGCGTAGCCGGCACACTCCCCTATTCTCTCATCTATGAGACTGAGCAGACGGTCAGCCTTGGCTACAGCCGCTTTCAAAGACTCGGCATCACGTTCATACTGGTGCAGATATGCCACCATAAAGCTGGCATCCAAACGTCCTGTAGTCATTTTGTGCAGATCCACCAACGGATTGTATCTGAACGTGGCGCTCCCGTCAGGTGACGGTTCACCCACATATTCATACTCCACCTCCACACCCGGGTTCCTCTGGTAGAAATGAGCCCCCTTATCAAAGAACATGGGGCTGTCACAGTGGCTATCCAGTATAATGGTTTTACTATGCAGTTCCTTGGCACGCTTAAACAGAATAGCCTGCTCCGTTAGCCAATTGAAAATGGGCATCATTATACGGTCACCCTCCAGGATGAAACATTCCGGATGCCATTGGACCCCCAGAATTGGTCTGAAAGTAGAGGATTCCATTCCCTCAATAATACCGTCTGCAGACATCGCGGTGACGCGGAAACCTTGCGGAACCTCTTTAACAGCCTGGTGATGGAATGAGTTCACGGCAAGAGTCTCCGTACCCATCAAAGAATGGAGCAGAGAGTCTTTCTCAATCTTTACATCATGTGACGGGAGCCCACGGGCTATGGTCTGGCTATGCTCAATACATGACACTCCATGCTGAGTTTTTATATCCTGATAGAGTTTACCACCCAGAGCGGCCGTCAGCATCTGTATTCCACGGCAAATGCCCAGAACAGGAATCTGACGCTCTACAGCAAGACGCACCAACATCAACTCCTGAGCATCACGACGTGGGTTTACCGATATGCAGTCCAGCGGTTCTTCACCAAGATAATCAGGGTCAATATCGGCACCACCTGACAGAACTAAGCCGTCAAGTGTATCAAGTATTGAAACAAGTGCCTTCTCATTATCATATGACGGAATTACCACAGGAGTGCCTCCTGCCTCAAGTACAGACATATAGTAACCTTGGGCAAGAGTACAGTCTCCTTCCCTGAAATTACCGCTGATACCTATCACAGGGGCTTTAAAACCCAACACATCCCTACCTGAATCCATACTCTTAAGCAAGGATTCAAGCTGCTCAGCCTTGGTCATACATTATTCTGTTATAGGTATCTCTTTCTTAATACTCTCGTCAAGAGAGATAAGAGTCTCCGTAGCGGTAACGCCCTTAATCTCCTGGATATTGCCGTTAATAAGCTCCATCAGATGGGAATTGTCACGGGCATACAGCTTTATCATCATGGTATAGCGGCCGGTGGTAAAATGGCTCTCCACCACTTCAGGAATCTGGTCCAGGGCTGCTACCACCTCACGATACATGGAACCCTTCTCAAGAGTAAGGCCTACGTATGTACATGTATTGTAACCTATACTGCGGGGATTCACGTGATAACCCGAACCGGTTATTATACCATCATCAAACATACGCTGTACGCGCTGATGGATAGCGGCACGTGACACGCCGCACTGTAGTGCAACATCACGGAACGGGATACGTGCATTCTGTGATATTATGCCCAGAATCTTACGGTCAAGAGAATCCATTCTTTCTGAACTGGAAACGGTCTTTTTTGCATTCATATTGTAAGCTACCTTTTGTTATTGTCAATATTTTCCACCAAATATAGGAACAATAATATTACGTTGAACCTTTTTTACTTACAAAATGACAAAAAAGGAGGGAACAGACACATCCGTTCCCTCCCTATGTAATATGGGGTTTATAATTACTTTATGCTTACAAGCTCTACATCAAAGATAAGTGTTGCATAAGGTTTGATGCTGCTGTATCCCTGCTCACCATATGCCAGGTTATAAGGAATAAAGAACTTGAACTTATCACCAACACTCATCAGCTGCACACCCTCTGTCCAGCCCTTGATTACACCGTCAAGGCTAAGTGTAACAGGATTGGTTGACTCATCAAATACAGTACCGTCTATCAGCTCACCACGATAACGAACCTCAACCTCACTGGTTGCAGTAGGTTTGGGACCACCGTCGCCAAGTTTGACTACCTTGTAGAGAAGTCCGCTGGGTGTCTTTACGACATCCTCTTCCTTAGCCTTCTCCTCAAGGAAAGCAGCATTCTCCTGACGGTATTTCTCATACTGCTGCTGGCTCAGAGCCTCGTAGAGACGGTTAGCAGTCTCATCGGCCTCCTCAAAATCCATAATCTTCCAGTTCTCAAGCAAACCGTCACTCATACCACTCAGATATACCTCCTTGTTGAGTGTCTCACCTTCACCGAACAACTGGGTTGAAAGGCCATTGAATGCACGTGACATCTCCTCTGAACCCATCTCAAAACCGATAGCATATGCCAGTTTAGCCTTGTCCTCAGGATCAGCAGCTGCATCCATGAAACCCTTCACGAATGATTTCATTGTAGTGGAATCAACAATATCATAAGGAAGCTGCTCCTTGTAAACGCGGACAGCACGGCCCATACCTATTGAGTAAGAGATTGTGTCCTTTACATCTTTCATCTTTACGCTACCTGTACCGGCACTGCCGCAGGATGCGAGAACTGCAACGGCCATAACGGCCACCAAAACATTCAGTTTTTTCATTTCTTCTTTATTTGTTAAAATCCGATTCTCAAAAATTTTGTGCGAAGATAGTGCATTTTTCCTAAGATTGTTACATCTCACTTTATCAATCAATTTATTTAAATTCAGTTTACCCCTATTTCGGCCCATTTTTTGCCGTCTGGTCACCTTCTATACCAAAAAAAAGCAGTATTTTTGAAATTTGAAACATTATCCGGAAAAGACATGGAAATCTATTGCAAGAACAACGGAAAAACTGAAAGTTTCAACCCGGGAGTATCATTTACTGAGATATTTTCAACAATGGGCATCACACTCAGGAGCTGCCCTATGTGCGTGTATGCAAACGGCATAGTAAAGGATATGGAGACCAGGGTCTATGAGGATTGTGATGTGGAGTTTCTTGACGCCACCACTAGCACAGGTGCACGTTCCTGCCTGCTTGGGCTTGTGTTTGTGCTCTACAAGGCCATATCGGAACTCTATCCCGGAGGCAGGATGAGGGTTTCAAATGCCATATCCAAAGGGTTTTACTGCCCTGTGGAGATAGGCAGGGAACTGACAGATGATGATGTAACCCTGATAAGCGAACGCATGGGCAGCATAATAGGCCGCTGCATTCCATTCGTAAAGCACACGGCACACACCGCTCAGGTGGCCGATATCATGGAGAAATCCGGCAGAAAAGACAATGCCCGCCTGCTCAGAAGTATAGGTACCCTTTACACCAGCTACTACACCCTTGAAGATCTGCCCGACTGGTTCTTTGGCGTACTGCCACCCCATACCGGGTGTCTTAAGGTTTTTGGTCTGGAGGCTATGTCTGGAGGCGTATTGGTACGCCTGCCCGATAAGAACAACCCTGACCAGCTGGAACCTATGGTACGTCAGGACAAGATGTTCGGAATATTCAAGGAGCACCATGACTGGATGCGTATCCTGGGATTCTCCACACTCGGTAAGCTCAACGGAGCCATAGCAAGAGGTGAGACCAATATGATAATAAACGTGGCGGAGGCTCTCCAGTCACAGAAGATAGTACATATAGCAGACCAAATTGTAAAACGCCGTGAAGAGGGCAAGGGGCTGAAACTTATCATGGTGTCTGGTCCGTCATCATCGGGCAAGACCACTTTCAGCAAACGTCTTATGGTACAGTTGCTGGCCCACGGACTTACCCCAAAGGTGCTTTCACTTGATGACTATTTCCTGGATCGTGACCATACCCCGCTTGATGAGAACGGAGAACATGATTTTGAATCACTCTACGCCATAGACCTGCCGTTCTTCAATGAACAGCTCAAGGACCTTCTTGACGGCAAGGCCATACGTCCGCCCCGTTTCAATTTCAAGAAAGGAGGTGTACGTGAGTTTACCGAGCCTGAAATGACCTTGGGTGAGAATGACATGCTGCTCATTGAAGGCATTCATGCCCTCAACCCCAATCTCATGCCCGATATTCCCGCTGAGAGGAGTTTCCTGATTTATGTATCGGCACTCACCAGCATACGCATTGACCAGCACAACTATATTCCTACCACTGACAACCGTCTGCTGCGCCGCATAACACGTGACCACAAGTACCGTAACTACTCGGCACAGGATACCATAGGCCGCTGGGCATCCGTCCGCGCCGGTGAAGAGAAATGGATATTCCCCTATCAGGAGAACGCCGATGCCATGTTCAACTCCGCCATGATTTTTGAGATTGCGGTTATCAAGGATATGGTAGCACCGCTTCTTGAGGAGGTTCCTGAGGACAGTCCGCAGTATGCCAAGGCCTGCCAGCTCAAGGATTTCCTGAAGCTGTTCAAGACTATCCCCAGCCAGAACCTGCCACCCACATCTCTGGTACGTGAATTCATAGGAGGCAGCAGTTTCCACTATTGATTATCCAGAATGGCCGGATTAAGCAACATACAGACTCAGGTCCAGACACAGACTCAGATTCAGACGCTTTCACCACAACAGGTGCTGGAAGCCAGGATACTGTCGCTCACTACCCTTGAGCTTGAGGAGCATGTGCGCACTGAACTGAGTGACAACCCGGCCCTTGATGATACCCCGTCAGATATGCCTGAGAAGGAATCTGATGACAACAACACTGATGATAATGACCAGTTTGAAGATGAGGGATTCAATGATAGCCCTGACCGTGATGACTGGAATGATGACGATGATGACTGGTATGATCCCGCAGAGAGAGGCGGAGCAGGAGCTGTAGCCGATATTCCGCTGGCAGACACACGCTCTTTCTATGATGTGCTGTATGAGCAGCTGCGCGAACAGGATCTCACGGAGCGCCAGATGAAGATTGCGCTCTACATCATAGGCTCCATAGATAATGACGGCCTTTTGGACAAGGATGTCCAGGCTATATCTGATGATCTGGCTTTCTACCATGACCTTGATGCATCCACTGATGAGATAGAGCAGGTGCTTAAGGTGATACAGGAGTTTGATCCCGCCGGCATAGGAGCACGCAGTCTGCAGGAGTGTCTGCTCATCCAGATACGCCGCAAGGAGGATTCACCCTCCAAGCAACTGCAGGAGAAGATAATCTCCACCATGTTTGAGGAGTTTACCCACAAACGTTGGGACAAGATATCGGCCCGTTTGGGCATTGACAAAGCAGAGACAGATGCAGTAATAGCGGAACTGGTCAAGCTCAACCCCCGTCCGGGCAGTTCATTGGGTGAAACCGTGGGACACAGCCGCCAGCATATAGTACCTGATTTCCTTCTTGACAACTATGACGGTGAGATTCATTTTACATTGAACAACAGCAACATTCCGCAGCTGCATGTGAGCCGTGAATACTCCGATATGCTGGATAATCAGATAAAGAACGGATCCTCAAGCCAGCGTGACGCCGCCGTCTATATCAAGAACAAACTTGACTCAGCCAAAGGGTTTATCCAGGCACTCAAGCAGCGTGAGCAGACCATGACCCGCACCATGCAGGCCATCATCGACATGCAGCGACCCTTCTTTACGGAGGGCGATGAGACTCTGCTCAAGCCCATGATACTCAAGGATATCGCCCAGAAAACAGGATATGACATATCAACCATTTCAAGAGTGACAAGCGGCAAGTATGTACAGACCAGTTTCGGTACATTCCCGCTAAAGGCATTCTTTACCGATGGCGTCAAGACCAAGAGCGGTGAGGAGGTATCAGTAAAGGAGATACACCGCATACTGCGTGAGGTGACCGATGCTGAGGATCACGATAACCCGCTCACTGATGAGCAACTGGCCGATATACTTGCTGAACGCGGCTACAAGGTGGCACGCCGCACGGTGGCAAAATATCGCGAACAGATTGGGATTCCGGTAGCAAGGATGAGAAGAAATTGATAAAAACAGCATATGAAACCAATAGTAAGCATTATCATGGGCAGTACATCTGATCTGCCCGTTATGGAAAAGGCAGCTGCCTTTCTGGACAGCATCCAGGTTCCGTTTGAGATGAACGCATTGTCCGCACACCGCACACCTGCAGCCGTTGAGGAGTTCGCCAAAGGCGCTCAGGCACGTGGCATCAAGGTTATCATAGCCGCAGCCGGCATGGCAGCCGCCCTGCCCGGCGTGATTGCAGCAAATACCTGCGTTCCCGTAATAGGTGTGCCTATTAAAGGTATGCTTGACGGTCTGGACGCCATGCTCTCTATCATACAGATGCCCCCTGGAATACCGGTAGCCACCGTTGGTGTGAACGGAGCCCAGAACGCCGCCATCCTGGCCGCCCAGATTCTGGCAGTTGCAGACAGCGAGCTGGCTGCACGTCTGGCAGCTCACAAGGAGGGCCTCAAGGAGAAGATTGAGAAGGCCAACGCTGAACTGAGTCAAGTAAAATACAACTACAAGACCAACTGATGAGCGTATATACCCGCAGGAAAACGGTACCGGTACGTGTGGGCAACACCACCATAGGCGGCAGCAACCCCATACGTCTGCAGTCCATGACCACCACCGCCACCATGGATACCCAAGGTTGCATAGAGCAGGCCATACGTATCATTGAAGCCGGCGGCGAACTGGTGCGCATGACCACCCAGGGTACACGTGAGGCTGAGAACATGCGCCTTATACGTGAGGGCTTGACTGCACGCGGATACAACACCCCGTTAGTGGCAGATGTTCACTTCAACCCTGCCGTGGCCGATGTGGCCGCACGATATGTGGAGAAGGTTCGCATCAACCCGGGCAACTATGTGGATCCCGCACGCACGTTCAAGCATCTGGAATATACCGATGATGAATATGCCCAGGAGATACAACGCATACGTGACCGCTTTATTCCGTTCCTGAACATATGCCGTGAGCATGGC
>CACYHN010000039.1 GCA_902774275.1 uncultured Bacteroidales bacterium | reverse complement strand
ATTATCCACAAGAGTAACACTTTTAGTCTGTCCGTAAATTGTAATATTCATCTTATAATCTAATGTATCCTGGGCTGTCATCTCACTCTCCTTTGAGCAGCAAGCCATAAGCATTGCGGTCATAATAATCAGAATCTGTCTCATACGATTGTAAGTTTTGATTACCGATGCAAAGGTAACGGGCAATAAAGAGAGTAAATTACCGATTTTTGCTAGATTTCTACCAATTTCGCAGAATATTGCTTATTTTGCACAAAATATCTACCTTTACGGGCGTTATGAAGAATATCCTGCAGGTCTCAGATCCTAATGTTTACGGCCGATACGTGAACGCTCCGGTATTGCATCCGCTGGTAAGCATCGTGCATTACGACGAGGTGTCGCCCATACACTCCAGTCTGAACAGGTATGGTGTTTACGGGCTTTTTATACAGCGCAGTTTCCCCAAGAACCTTACCTACGGCATGAAGATGTTCGATGCCCCTGACGGCTCAATCATTGCCGTTGAGCCGGGTCAGATAGGCGGACGTGAGGATAACGGCGAGGAACTCTATCTGAGCGGGTGGGCATTGCTGTTTTCGCCTCAACTCATTCACGGAACAGACCTGGAGCCCAGGATGAAGGATTACCGTTTCTTCTCATATTTTGCCACCGAGACGCTGGTGATGGAGACATCGGAGTGGGGCAGGATAACACAGTTACTCACTCAGTTAAGACATGAGTTACAGGAGAATGCGGATTCTCCTGCGCTGCGTACAGTAATACTGGGATACATCCGCCTTATTCTGGAATACTGCAACCGTATATATCTGCGTCAGCTTTCCAAGGAGGACAAGAGCTCATCGGACCTGCTTAAGCGTTTCAACAATCTGCTCAGGGAGTATTACTTTGAACAGCGACAATTGGATCTGGGTGTGCCATCGGTACAGTATTGTGCTGATCAACTGGCATATTCGGCCCGATACTTAGGCGATGTGGTGCATAAGGCTACCGGCGGTACGGCCATCGGCTACATACATTCATTCGTGATAGAGCAGGGCAAGAACCTTCTGATGAACGGCCACAATATCAACGAGACCGCCCACCTGCTGGGGTTTGACTACCCCCAGCATTTTACGCGCCTGTTCAAGAGAATTACCGGGCTCACTCCCCGCCAGTTCACAAAGTGACGCAAAGGGGTGACGCAAAGGGGTCGTTTCGTTTTGCGTCACTCGCCGCAAAGGGGTCGTTTAACTTTGCGTCACTTTAAACAAAAAATGTAAATTTGTGACTGCAAAGATAAGAAAACGCCGCAAAGGGGTCGTTTAACTTTGCGTCGTTTTTATGGAGGTAACCAATCTGCTTGACATTCATACGCGCGGGGAATTGTATCGGTGGTATGAGGATAATCACGATAAAGTGAGTGATTTCTGGCTGCGCATAAACCGGGCGGAGGCCGATTGCCCCGGCGTGGTGCGTTACGTGGACGCCGTTGAGGTGGCACTCTGCTTTGGCTGGATTGACAGCACCATGAAGCGGATCGATGACGGCAAACCCATCCAGCATTTCACCCCGCGGCGCAAACGCAGCAACTGGTGCGAGCAGAATCTGGAGCGTTGCAGGAGGCTTGTAAAAAGCGGAGAGATGACCCCCGCCGGACTTGCTGTGGCACCGGATTTGGACCCAGCGCTGTTTGTCTTTGAAGACTGGTTGCTCGATGCCATCAAAGCCGATAAGCAAGCGTGGAAACATTGGCAGTCATTTCCCGAAACCTACAAACGCATAAAAGCAGACCGAATCCAGCACTATCAACACACCAACCGCCCCGAATACGCCCAAAAGACTCTGGAAAAACTGATCCAAGACACCCACATCGGCAAACTCCAGTCCGGTTGGAATGATTTCGGCCGGCTAAAGTGACGCAAAGGGGTATTTCTTTCAGTCGCTTCGCTTGGTGAAAGCGTCCCTTCGGGCCGAGCGCGTTTTGCGGCGATTGACGCATTGTTCAACGACCCCTTTGTGTCAGCACCTTTGCGTCACGACTAAAAAACGCCAATATTGGCACTTTTTAGTCGTAACCATTGGGATTATTGCATAATCTTTATTATTATTGCATTACCAAAAAGTGCCAATATTGGCAAAAATTAGGAATAACATGAAGGAAATAAAGAGAGACAGGTATCTTAAACAACTGATAGATAGTAGACAGAACGGTTTTATAAAGGTCGTTACCGGAATCCGCAGATGTGGCAAGTCATATCTGCTGAATGTTTTGTTCTACAACTATCTATTAGAAAATGGAGTAGCTAATGACCACATCATTCGCATTGACCTCGAAGACCGTTTAAACAAAGAACTGAGAAATCCGGATGCTATGCTTCGTCATGTTCATGACAATATCAAAGACAAAGAACTATACTTTATAATCATTGATGAGGTGCAGTTGATGGATGAGTTTGTGGATGTATTGAATAGTTTTCGTCATATTGACAATGTCGACACTTATGTGACTGGCAGTAATTCACACTTCCTGTCAACTGATATTTCAACAGAGTTCCGTGGTCGAGGAGAGAATATACATGTGAATCCACTTTCTTTTGCAGAGTTCTATTCAGCCATTGGCGGTGACAAGCAAGACGCATGGCGAGAATATTACACTTATGGCGGTCTGCCTCTTATCCGGTCATTTGAAACCGAGCAAAAAAAGATTGACTATCTAAAGAACCTGTTTCAAACTGTTTATTTGGCGGATATCATAGAGAGGCACAAGTTGAGAAACGAGAATGAGATGCGCGAACTGGTGCAAATAATGGCTTCGTCCATCGGCTCTCCATGTAATCCCACAAAACTCTCAAACACATTTAAGAGTGTAAAGAATGTAAACCTGTCCAACAAGACAATTGCAAATTATCTTACCTATCTGTCTGAATCGTTTCTACTAAAAAAGGCCATACGCTATGATATAAAAGGCAAGAAGTACATTAATACTCTATCCAAATATTATTTCTCGGATATTGGTTTGAGAAATGCCATTCTAGATATGCGCCAACAGGAAGAAACACATATTATGGAGAACATAATATACAACGAACTTATCACTCGTGGATATAGTGTAGACATAGGAATGGTAGAGATAAAGAAACAAGACAAAGATGGAAAGTGGGTTAGAATACAACTCGAAGTGGACTTTATTGCCAATCTTGGAAGCAAAAAATATTATGTTCAGTCTGCTTTGTCCATTCCTAATAGAGAGAAAGAGATACAGGAGTCTCGCTCACTGGTGAGCATCGATGATTCTTTCAAGAAAATAATCATTGTGAAAGACCACATTATGCCACGTCGTAATGAAGATGGTATACTCACTATTGGTCTATTTGACTTCCTTCTTAATGAGGACAGTTTGGATTTGTAATGCGACGCAAAGGGGTCGTTTCACTTTGCGTCACAGCCACAAAGTGCTTGTTTATTACTGATTTTATTTACCTTTGTGATATGTATATACCACCCTTCACAGTCAGCGCTACGGCAATCAACCTGATAGCTGAGATATCGGCTCAGATTGAACGCTATGCTATCCGTTTGGAGCAGGAAGATGGACTGCGGTTGCGCAAGGCCAATCGTATCAAGACCATCCATTCGTCGCTCGCTATAGAGGGTAACACTCTGAGCGAGGATCAGGTCCGTGACATTATAAACGGAAAGAACGTGGTGGCTCCCATTAAGCAGATTCAGGAGGTAAAGAATGCCATACAGACCTATGAGATGTATCCCACACTTGATGCGTTCAATGAGAAGGACCTCTTGAAAGCGCATGGCGTAATGATGCAGGCGCTGGTGGATGATGCCGGTAACTATCGGCATGGAGGTGTTGGTGTGAATGGAGAGAAGGGATTGGTACACATGGCTCCTCCGGCAGACAGAGTGCCTACGTTGATGAAGGAACTCTTTGACTGGTTGAAACATTCTAATGACCATCTGCTAATACGTAGTTGTGTGTTCCACTACGAGTTTGAATTCATCCACCCGTTCATAGACGGTAATGGCAGAACGGGGCGTTTGTGGCAGTCGCTCATATTGGGTAAGCTGCACCCACTGTTTGAGCATCTGCCTGTGGAGAACATGGTCTATAGTAATCAGCAGCAATACTATGATGCCATTGCTGCAAGCAGTAAGGCCGGGCAGTCAGGCCCCTTTATTGACTTTATGCTGAATGAGATTTACAAGACGTTAAAGTCACATCAGGGTGAACCACTACAGAATAAACTGCACGATAAACTGCACGATAAATTCCCGGAATTATCTGAAAAAGCTATTGCTGTACTTGACGTTATCAATGCCGATAGCAGTTTCAATGCAACCATGATTGGTGAGCAGGTTGGTCTTTCGGAACACCAAGTCAAGACTTATATTACCAAACTGAAACAAGCGGGACTTATTGTCCGTGTAGGCAGTAACAAGACTGGCTATTGGAAAGTAACTATTTGAATGAGGGGTTCTCTCCAGCCGCATCGGACTATCATAATTGAGTTATGGCAACAACACTGATTTTATACGGATTGATAACCAGTTCACTTTTATCGGTACTGGTGGGTTTGCTGGGCGCAAGGCGACGGATTGGATTCGGGTGGGCATATCTGCTCTCTGTCCTGACCACACCGTTAATCGGCCTTATCATTACACTCTTGTTTGACAAGCTGCCCGACGGCGAGCGCAGATGGGGCTGCCTGGGAGTGATTCTGGCTATCATTGCCATTGTGCTTCTGATTATGCTGGCGCTTGGTGCTTTTGCCGCTGTTCTGGACACTGGCACGAGTGTTTCCGGCGGTAGCTTGGCTATGGCGTTTGGCTAAAACGACGCAAAACGAAACGACCCCTTTGCGGCGCTAAGGTAAAGTATGCCCTGCCGATAATCAGCCGAGCATACCAGCCATCCGGCGGTGCTTCCTTTTCAGATACCCTATACCCTAAGTTTTGCGGTTACTTCAAAAAAAGAGGGTTTTGTTTTGTCAGTTTGATAGGAGTGTATAACTTTGCGGCGCAAAAAGCAAAAAGAAAGAGAAAATATATGCGACTGCAAGGCTTGATTATTCTATCAATTATTATCATTCCGGACTGCCGGTGTGAGAAAGCCTGACGCATATATCTGAACTGAGTACAGAAACAAAACAATACGCGATAAAGCCTTTCTCACAAGAGTGAGAGAGGCTTTTTTGTTTGATAAACATATAAGAACAAAATATTATGTCAGACAGGATCATTTTCTTTGACACCACGCTCCGGGACGGCGAACAGGTCCCGGGCTGCCAGCTCAACACCATTGAGAAGATTGAGGTGGCACGACAGCTCGAGCAGCTGGGCGTAGATGTGATTGAGGCCGGCTTTCCGGTAAGCAGCCCGGGTGATTTCAACTCGGTAGTGGAGATATCAAAAGCCGTGAGCAACCCTATTATCTGCGCCCTTACCCGTGCCGTTGAGGCCGATATAGACGCAGCCGCCGATGCGCTGCAGTACGCTAAATTAAAGCGTATCCACACCGGAATAGGCACCAGCGACGAGCACATCCGCTACAAGTTCAACAGCACCCGTGAGGAGATCCTGGAGCGCGCCGTGGCAGCCGTAAAGTATGCAGCGTCCAAGCGTTGTGAGGTGGAGTTCTACGCCGAGGATGCCGGACGTACCGATAACGAATATCTGGCACGTGTGGCCGAGGCCGCAATCAAGGCCGGCGCCACCATAATAAACATACCCGATACCACAGGCTACTGCCTGCCCGATGAGTTCGGCGCCAAGATAAAGTACCTGATGGAGCATGTAGATGGACTGGCCAACGGCAAGGCCATACTCTCCACCCACTGCCACAACGACTTGGGTATGGCCACCGCCAATACCATGAGCGGAATCCTGAACGGGGCCCGTCAGGTGGAGGTTACCATAAACGGAGTGGGCGAGAGGGCCGGCAACACATCGCTTGAGGAGGTTGCAATGATACTCAAGTGCCACCATGACCTGCCGCTGGAGTGCGGAATCAACACCCGGCGCATAACCGCCGCCAGCCGACTGGTGTCATCGCTCATGAGCATGCCGGTGCAGTTCAACAAGGCAATCGTGGGCCGCAACGCGTTTGCGCACTCCAGCGGCATACATCAGGACGGGGTGCTCAAGAACACCAGCACATACGAGATAATCAACCCGGAGGATGTGGGCTTGGAACAGGGTGACATAGTGTTGACTGCACGTTCCGGAAGGGCAGCCCTGAAACACAGGCTCACTGAACTTGGCGTGGAGTTGAAGGGCGATAAGCTGGACCGCGTATATGAGCAGTTCCTTAAGTTGGCCGACAAGAAGAGGGAACTAACTAATGACGATATACTTATGCTGGCCGGGGCCGATATGGCCATAAACAAGAAGGTGCGTCTTGAAAGCCTTCAGGTGCTTGCCGGCAAGGGTGTCAATCCATACGCCAAGATCCGTCTTATGGTGGATAAAGAGAGCTTTGAGGCGGAATCGGCAGGAAATGGACCGCTTGATGCATCAATCAAGGCTCTCAAAAAGATCATAAAGCGTGACATGATACTTAAGGAGATGACAATCCAAGCTATCTCAAAAGGCTCTGATGACGTTGGTAAGGTGCATATGCAGGTAGAGACAGGCGGTCATCTCTATTACGGATTCGGGTCAGATACCGATATCGTTACCGCCAGTATTGAGGCGTACATAGATTGTATAAACAAATTCAGACCTGAGACAGATGGGAAAGACGCTATTTGACAAGATATGGGATGCGCATGTGGTACATGCCATACCCGACGGTCCTACGCAGTTGTACATAGACCGTCTGTACTGCCACGAGGTTACCACCCCGCAGGCGTTCGATACCATTCGTGACAAGGGTTGCGGCGTGTTGCGCCCGGAGTGTGTTATAGCCATGCCTGACCATAACACCCAGTCGGACTGCAGTGACCGCATTGACGATCCGGTGGGCCGCAAGCAGGTGGAGACACTTGAGCGTAACTGCCGCGAGTTTGGAATAAAGTGCTTTGGCCTGGGCAGCCCCGATAACGGAATAATCCATGTGGTGGGCCCTGAGAAAGGTCTTTCACTGCCGGGCATGACAATCGTTTGCGGTGATTCGCATACATCCACCCATGGTGCAATAGGCGCAATCGCAATGGGTATAGGCACATCCGAGGTGGCTCAGGTGCTGGCTTCACAGTGCATACTGCAACGTAAACCCAAGACCATGCGCATCAACATTGAAGGTACGCTCAGCGAGGGCGTTACTGCCAAGGACGTGGCACTCTATATCATGGCGCAGATGACTACATCGGGCGCTACGGGCTATGCTGTAGAATATGCCGGGCAGGTGGTTCGCAATATGAGCATGGAGGGGCGCCTTACCCTGTCCAACCTGTCGATCGAGATGGGCAGCCGTGCAGGTCTGATAGCCCCCGATGAGACTACGTTCAGCTGGCTTAAGGGACGTGAGTTTGCACCTAAAGGCGCAGATTGGGATGTTGCGGTAAACCGTTGGAGACAGCTACGCACGGATGACGATGCGGTGTTTGACCGTGAGTTTACCTATTATGCCGATGACATAGAGCCGCGTATCACATATGGCACCAATCCCGGTGCTGGTATTGCGGTAGGCGGTACTGTTCCCGTTATGGATGGCTTGACGGATGCCGATAAAGATCAGCTTAAGGTACAGCTTGATTATATGCAGTTCCGTCCCGGTCAGAAACTGGAGG
The DNA here is from genome assembly GCA_902774275.1 of uncultured Bacteroidales bacterium. Classification (GTDB taxonomy): domain Bacteria; phylum Bacteroidota; class Bacteroidia; order Bacteroidales; family Bacteroidaceae; genus Colenecus. Next base: position 9,041 of record CACYHN010000039.1, on the reverse strand, counting down.
ATACACCCATAGACTGGTGTTTCCTGGGTGCATGCACCAACGGCCGTATTGAGGATTTCCGTGCTTTTGCAAGTGTGGTACAGGGCCGCCGTAAAGCTCCCGGCGTTACTGCGTGGCTGGTGCCCGGATCATGGGCTGTGCGTCGTCAGATAATAGAGGAGGGCCTGGACAAGATACTTGAGGATGCAGGCTTTGAACTGCGTCTGCCGTCCTGCTCGGCTTGCCTGGCCATGAATCCTGATAAGGTTCCGGCCGGTAAGCTGTGCATATCAACCTCAAACCGTAACTTTGTGGGCCGTCAGGGACCCGGAGCCAGAACCGTGCTGGCCAGCCCTCTCACTGTGGCTGCCAGTGCCGTGACAGGCGTAATAACTGACCCCCGTAAACTCTTGTGACTATGGAAAAGAAAATGAATATAGTGGAATCGACCTGTATTCCCATAAGCATAGACAACTGTAATACGGACCTTATCATACCGGCCCGATACATGTCATCCACAACGCGTGACCTGGGATATTTCGGCGATGCGTTCATGCATGACCTGCGTTATAATGCTGATGGTACCCCAAAATCAGACTTCGTCCTCAACCGCCCCGAATACAGTGAGCGGCCACGTAAGGGTTCACATGAGATTGTGATTGCCGGGACCAACTGGGGATCCGGTTCCAGCCGTGAGCATGCGGCGTGGGCTATTGCGGGCTATGGCATCAGAGTTATCATATCTGACCGTTTTGCCGATATCCACCGCGGCAACCTTCTGAACTGCTTCGTGCTGCCGGTTACCGTGAGCACGGCATTCCGTAATGAGCTGGCTAAGACGGTAATGAATAATCCCGCCGCTGTGGTACGTGTGGACCTTGAGCAACAGACCGTAACCAACGTTACTACCGGACACTCTGAGAAGTTTGAGATAGATGCCTATAAGAAACACTGCCTCTTGAACGGTTATGATGACATAGACTATCTGCTTAGCCACAAGGCTGATATTGAGTCATATGAGAGTCGCGTCGTTCGCGGACGTTACATAGAGATACTGGATACCACATTGCGTGACGGTGAGCAGACATCGGGTGTGAGTTTCTCTGCCCAGGAAAAGCTGAGCATCGTACAGTCTTTGCTGTCGGACCTCAATGTGGACCGCGTGGAGATTGCATCGGCCATGGTATCGGACCGTGAGCAGGATTGTGTACGAGGTATATCTGAATGGGCTGCCCGTAACGGCTACACAGACCGTCTTGAGGTGCTGGGATTTGTTGACCAGAACCGGTCGGCTGATTGGATCCTGGGTGCCGGTTGCCGTGTAATGAACCTGCTCTGCAAGGGTAGCCTTAAGCATGTTACCGCACAGCTGGGCAAGACTGCGGCAGAGCACATAAAGGATATACTGAGTACTGTTGAGTATGCGGTAAGCCGCGGAATGGAGGTGAACGTATATCTTGAGGATTGGAGTAACGGCATGAAACGCTCGCCCAAGTATGTGTTTGACCTTATGGATGCCCTGACTACAATGCCTGTAAGGCGTGTAATGCTGCCCGATACGCTTGGTATCCTTAACCCAGACACCACTGTGGAGTACTGTCGTCGTATGGTGGAGCGCTATCCTTCTATCCATTTTGATTTCCATGCCCATAATGACTATGACCTGGCAGTGGCCAATGTTTATGCTGCAGTCAAGGCTGGAGTTAAGGGCGTGCATGTAACCGTGAACGGTCTGGGTGAACGTGCAGGAAATGCTCCTCTTAGCAGCGTGATGGCTGTCTTAAAGGATCAGATGGGTGTCGAGACTGGCCTGCGTGAGGACCGATTGTTCAAAGTGAGCCGTAAAGTTGAGATGGACAGTGGCATACATATTCCGCATAATATGCCTGTTGTGGGTGAATTCGTTTTCACGCAGTGCGCAGGCGTGCATGCCGATGGTGACAAAAAAGATAACCTGTACTATAATGCCTTGTTGCCAGAGCGGTTTGGCCGTGTACGTGAATATGCCCTGGGTAAGAACAGCGGCAAGGCCAATATCCAGATGAACCTTATGGCTATGGGCATAGAGCTGGATGAGGAGTCCATGCGCAAGGTTACGGACCGTATCATAGAACTGGGCGTCAAGAAAGAGCAGGTTACACAGGATGACCTTCCTTATATTGTGCACGATGTATTGCATCATGAACAGGAGGATCAGCGCATCCGCATACTGAACTATTCGCTCAGCCTTACGCAGGGTCTGCGTCCGCAGGCTACAGTCAAGATTGAAATTGACGGCAAGGCATATCAGGAGGCGGCTACCGGTGACGGTCAGTATGATGCTTTTGTACGTGCCATGCGTAAGATATATGCCGGCCTGGACAAGCCCTTCCCGGTGCTGACCAACTATACGGTGTCAATTCCGCCAGGCGGCCGTACCGATGCCTTTGTGCAGACCATAATCACATGGAGTTTCAAGGGTTCAGAATTCAAGACACGCGGTCTTGACGCTGACCAGACTGAGGCGGCTATCAAGGCTACAGTCAAGATGTTGAACAAGATAGAATCAATGTAAAATCATTCCAATATGAAACTTAAGATTGCTGTTTTGGCCGGTGATGGAATCGGCCCGGAGATAATGGAGCAGGGTGTGGCAGTGACAAGTGCTGTGGCCCGCAAGTTCGGACATGAGGTAGAGTACCATGAGGCCATATGCGGTGCTCATGCCATTGACCTGGTGGGTGATCCGTTCCCCGATGAGACTTTCCGCACCTGTATGGATTGTGATGCGGTGCTGTTTGCCGCTGTGGGTGATCCCAAGTATGACAATGACCCTACATCGAAGGTGCGCCCGGAGCAGGGCCTGCTGGGTATGCGCAAGAAACTGGGACTCTTTGCAAACATTCGCCCCATTGAGACTTTTGACTGTCTGGTACACAAGTCACCTCTTAAAGATGAGATTGTGCGCGGTGCTGATTTCATCTGCATCCGTGAGCTTACCGGTGGTATGTACTTTGGCCCCAAAAAGGAGGGAGCCGATGAAGCTTTTGATACCAATCTGTACAGCCGCGCTGAGGTTGAGCGCATTCTGCGTGTGGGTTATAAGTATGCCCGTGCACGCAAGCACCACCTTACCGTGATTGACAAGGCCAATGTGTTGGCCAGCTCACGTCTGTGGCGTAACGTGGCTATGGAGATAATGAAAGAGTATCCCGATGTAACTACTGATTTCATGTTTGTAGATAACGCCTCCATGCGTATGATTCAGGAGCCTCGTTTCTTTGACGTCATAGTTACCGAGAATACTTTTGGTGATATCCTGACCGATGAGGCATCGTGCATTACCGGCTCCATGGGCCTGCTGCCCAGTGCATCAACCGGTGAGCACACGCCCGTATTTGAGCCCGTGCACGGTTCCTGGCCGCAGGGCAAGGGCCTGAACATTGCCAACCCGTTAGCTCAGATATTGAGTGCCGCCATGATGTTTGAGTATTTCGGCCTCAATGAGGAAGGCGCCTTGATCCGTAAGGCCGTCCAAGCATCCCTTGATGCCAATGTCCGCACCCCGGAAATCCAGGTTGAAGGCGGCGCACATTACGGCACCCGCGAGGTTGGTCAGTGGATATGCAATTATATAATTGAAAATTGAAAATTAACAAGCACCTGCGTTAATTCCCGCGACATTAAAAGGCGCTCGAAATTCTTTTCGAACGCCTTTTATAATTTTCAAATTTCAATTCTCAATTTTTAATTTACTTCACTTTCCAGACATCGAGGGTGATGCCGCCGCCGGCGCCGAAGCCGGGCTGGCAGAGGAAGAGGCACTCGTTCATCCATGAGTACTTGCTGTCCTTGGGAGCCTCAAATCTGGGAGCGCAACGGAAATACATGCCACCCTGGCCACCCATCTTGATGATGCCGCAGTTACGTACGTGTATGCTTACGCCGTCATCGGTGCGGATGCAGTAGATAGCCTCAATCTCTGTGCGGCCGTCACACTGCATCTGGTAGTCTGCACCACCGGGCAGTACTTCACCCTTGATGTTGGGGCCTTCAAATGTTCCGCCTGTGATGGGAATTACGGTGCGGGTACCCTTGCCGGTATCACCAACTGTAAATGCCTGACCCAGGGTTACGTTGAGACGAACTACATACTCAAGTTCAGGAGCCTTGGGCTCACCGCTCTGCTGCTGGGGTGCTCCGAATCCGAACTGTGCAAATGCTGTTGTTGCGCCTGCAAGCAGTGCTACTGCTGCCACTACTAAAATGATTTTCTTCATAGTTGTAAATATTAATTGATTTATGATTTCATAATTTGGGCCGAAAGTTAGGCATTATATCTGAATAACGGAGTTCTTTGTTTATTTTTGTATTCTCAATCAGCTGTTATGAGGGGAGAGAGTAGAAAAGCGGTTTATCTTGTGTCGGCACTGGCTGTGTGTGCGTTGGTGCTGTTTTTCCTGAATCTGTGCTGGGGTACGGTGCATATTCCATTCCGGGATGTTATTGCATCACTTACCGGCAGTGGGGCTAGCCGTGAGAGCTGGGACTTTATAATAAGGGAGTCTCGCCTGCCGTCAGCTATTACAGCGCTGCTGGCGGGTGCATCGCTTGCGGCATCGGGCCTGATGCTTCAGACTGCGTTCCGCAACCCTCTGGCCGGCCCTGATATCTTAGGTATAAACGGTGGCGCTGGATTAGGCGTGGCGCTGGTGATGCTGCTGTTTGGCGGCAACCTCACTATGGGTAATCTCACGTTGGGAGGCTCCGTGTCTGTTATAATAGGTGCGTTTGCGGGAGCATTGGCTGTGACCGCGCTGGTATTGTTCCTGTCAAGCAGGCTTAAGAGTCCGGTGATGCTGCTTATTGTGGGTATCATGGTGAGTTATCTGGCATCGGCACTTATTTCATTGCTCAATTTCTTCTCTACGGCTGAGGGCGTACACTCTTACACCATGTGGGGCATGGGTAATTTTGGCGGTGTATCTATGGGGCAACTGTCGGTTTATTTCACTGTAACGGCCGTGGGCCTGGTGATTGCTGTGGCATTGATTAAGCCATTGAATGCGTTGCTTTTAGGCGATATGTACGCTGAAAATCTGGGCATAAACATAATCCGCACTCGTAACTGGCTGCTTCTTTCAACGAGTCTGCTGGTGGCCATCATCACGGCATATTGTGGCCCGGTGTCATTCATCGGCCTGGCCGTTCCGCATATAGGCAGACTGATATTACAGTCAAGCAACCACCGCAGTCTGATGCCGGTGACAATACTGACTGGTGCTGTAGTGGCACTACTGTGCAATGTCCTGAGTTCCATTCCAGGCAACCGAGGGCTCATTCCGCTCAATGCTATCACGCCCGCCATCGGTGCGCCCGTGATTCTTTACGTGCTATTAAAAAACAGACATAACCAATTGTAATTATGAGGACTTCAAAGATTATGGCCGTTGTGCTTACGGCAGTTTTGTGCAGCTATGCTGCCGCTCAGAGACCACGTATGGAGAGTTTCCCCGAGGGCTCATATTCTCCCGTAACCAATATCAACCGTAACAGTTATCCGCGTGTATTGGCCGATAACAGCGTGATGTTCCGTGTTCAGGCCCCGCAGGCGCAGAACGTTCAGATTGATCTGGGTGGCACCAAGTACGATATGATCAAGGGTGATAATGGTGCGTGGACCGTTACCACCAAGCCCCAGGTTCCCGGGTTCCACTACTATAACCTGTTCATAGATAACGTATCAGTATCAGATCCTGCCAGCCAGCCGTTCTATGGCTGCAGCCGATGGACAAGCGCCATTGAGATTAAGGAGGAGGGTATGGATGTGTTTGAGGTGCAGGATGTTCCTCATGGTGAGGTCAATACGGTTTACTACTACTCAAAGGTTGAGGAGGCATGGCGTCCGCTTATGGTCTATACTCCGGCCGGTTACAATGAGGGCAAGCAGGAGTATCCCGTGGTTTATATCCAGCACGGTGGCGGTGAGGATCATCGCGGTTGGATGGAACAGGGCCGTACGGCTATGATTATGGATAACCTGATTGCTGCCGGTAAGGCTGTGCCTATGATTGTGGTTAGTTCAAACAGTAATGTTCAGGCTCGTAGCGGCGGCATGGGCGGCGGTTACAGCTGGCAGGGTATGCAGACTTTCCGCTCTGAACTGATAGACAATGTGATTCCGTTTGTGGAGAAGACATATCGTGTAAAGAAGGATCGTAAGAGCCGTGCCATGTGCGGCCTGTCCATGGGTGGCGGCCAGTCATTCTATATAGGCCTGCGTGACCCTGAGGTGTTTGCAAACGTCGGAGTTTTCTCAACCGGTATGTTTGGCGGAATATCTGGTGCAGCCAACTTTGACCTGGAGGCCGAGTGCCCAGGCATGCTGTCAGATACCAAGAACTTCAACAAGCAGTTTGATGTGTTCTTCCTTAGCTGTGGTGAGCAGGATCCTCGTATAGAATATACCCGTAATATAGTCAAGAAGATGCGTGACGGCGGTGTGGAGGTCAAGTTCAACTCCTATCCCGGTGATCACGAGTGGCAGGTTTGGCGTAAGTCATTGCATGAATTTGCCCAGTATCTGTTCAAGTAGTTTTCATTGATGATTGTTGAAATACTGACGGAATCATTGCGCACCGCAGTCCTGGTAACGGGGCTTGTGGTGATAATGATGATGCTCATTGAGGTGTTTAACGTACGCTCCGATGGGCGCATGTTCAGCGGCCTTAAGAACCGCAGGGTGGGGCAGGTGCTGCTGTCGGCGGCACTGGGTGTCGTACCTGGATGCATGGGCGGATTTGCGTCAGTATCTCTCTATACACATGGCCTTATAAGTTTTGGCGCTCTGATAGCCATGATGATATCTTCATCGGGTGATGAGGCATTCGTGATGTTGGCTATGTTTCCTGGCCGTTCAGCCTGGATATTCCTGATACTTTTTGTTATAGCGGTCGTGGTGGGCCTGCTGGTGGATCTGTTCCACAGCAAGTATGATGGCTGCCACTCGATGAATGTGCATGATGAGGACCGTGAGACAGAGCATGAACATCATCACAGCCGCCATTACGGTTGGAAACGTATTCTATTATTCCTGGGCGTATTGGTGTTCATAGGTGCTCTTCTTGCCGGATGGCTGGAAAGTGACGATGCCGGTGCCGATGATGCGGCCAACGGGTTCAATCTGCTGTCTGAGGATTGGATGTACTGGCTGTTTGCAGCTTTGTGCCTGTGCGTACTAGGGGTGCTGCTGTTTGCCGGTGACCATTTTGTGGAGGAGCATCTGTGGGAGCATATAGTGAGCCACCATCTGCCGGGCATATTCCTGTGGACCTTTGGCACAATCTTAGTAATTGGCATGTTAATGTCATATTTTGACGTGACATCATGGATAAGTGACAACACACTGCTTATGATCCTTCTGGCAGCTGCGGTAGGCATAATCCCGGAGTCCGGCCCGCATCTGATATTTGTATCGCTCTATGCCGCAGGTGTAGTTCCGCTTCCGGTACTCATGGCCAGTTGCATCAGCCAGGATGGTCATGCATCACTACCCCTGCTTGCTGAGAGCCGCGTCTCATTCCTGAAAGCCAAGCTCATTAACGTTGGCGTTGGCATTGGCGTTGGCCTGATTTGCACTTATTTTTGCTGAAAATAGGATAGAAGGACACGCTGATAGTGCTGCAGTGCCATAGTTCCTTTGTCTGTGATGCGACAGATAGTATGAGAACTACGTCCCCCTCCACTACGGAAGATCTTTATATAACCGGCTTCTTCCAGATTGGACAGTTGGACACTCAGATTGCCGGATGTGGCTTTGGTGAGTTCTTTAAGGTACACAAAATCAGCATCATCTAGCGAGTCAAGTGCCGCCATAACTTTGAGGCGCAGCTCGTTGTGGAGTAGAGGGTCAAGGTCTTTAAACTCCATCTCTGATACTTTTCTTATATAAGAATCCGGGTATTACCAGAGCTGCAACTGATGCTAGTGATAGTGTAAGCATCTGCCAGGTCCAAAGGTCACTCTGAAGGGTAAATGACAGGATTCCTATTGTGGCGCCAATTATTCCGCCTATCGTTTTGGGACGGAAACGGAGGATCTGGCCTGAAACGAAAGCGCCTATACCAATCAAAAGTCCGATCAGAGGCATAGCCAAACTCTCAAACAGATTGGCAAAACCGAATGCAAGTCCGCCAACGGCACATGAGGCACCTATAAAAATCCAAAGGTCAAGAATGATTTTTGACTCGTGGGTGCGGCGGTGTGTGCGGGCGTGATCACGTCGTATGAGAATTATCATCCATGGCCAACCAATCAGCACTGCAGCGAGCCATACCCACATGCACCAAGGCTGGTGCAGCCACTCCCACAGAATAAACTGCAGCAGAAAAAACACTGAGGTCAACAAACCCCACAGGAGAAAGATATTCTCTCCCGTGGGGGTGTTGTCCATATCAACCTTGCCCCTGGTACTGGCAATCACTTCTAGAGCATCAAAGTTTTCTTCCATAACAGGGGCAAAGATAATATTTTAATCAAGAGTTACATAAATGAAACACTTCTTGCTATGGTCATACTTAAGACGGAAACCAACCTGAACACCCATTACTGCCGGATCGTGACTTTTGCTTGTACGGAGCTTTGGATGATCGTCCCTGCCGCCTAATCCGGTAAATATCAAGTCATCATATCCTGGCATTAGTTCCACATCGGACCAGTTCCAGTAGCAGTCTTCGGGCGAGGTTCTGACTGAGAGTTCCATACCCATACCATAGCCTACCGTACCGCCTTGTTCCGGAAGAATCTGGAAAGAAGATGGGGTTTCTCCTTCAACCACTCTAATGGGTATGGTGTAACCCACACTGTGGTTGCTTTTTACCCGCAACCTTATATTATAATTGCCAGGCTGGGGATTGTATTTACTCATATATCCATTATCTGAATAATAACAGAAGTTACCGTCAGGATCCGAATCTGGATCAATTTCCAGGCACTCTTTATTCCAAGTCAGGTTGGTAGGAGCATAGGTGTTAACAGAAACCGGCAGATATCCCCAACTAGTTCCCATGACAAGGTATTCAGGG
>CACYHN010000038.1 GCA_902774275.1 uncultured Bacteroidales bacterium | reverse complement strand
GAGAACACGGGCGACGACCGTGCCGAACGGCCTTACGTGGAGAATGGCACCTATTTTATATATTATGGTGAAGGTGCCAAGCAGGTGGCCGAGGGCGTCATCGGTCCGTCATTGCGTGAGGGTGTCTGCTATACATCCGAGAAACTCTCACGCAAGCAGATAGTGCCGCGCATCACTGAAGTGCTGACTGGTAATTAAGATTAGTAATGTTTCATCAAACACAACGACGATGAGAAAGTTACATGAATTAACATGGATGCTCGCCGCCATCCTTGTAATCATTTGCGGCACAAGTGTATTCACATCGTGTACTTCGGACAACGACGACAATACTTCTCCTGAATCAGGGGCGAACGGCGAACTTGTTGGCCAATGGTATTCCGACGTGTCGGGGGCTACTCATGCCGCCTGGACTTACGGCAAGGCATGGCAGCAGACGGAGCTGAAGTCCGACGGCACAGGTGTAACCAACATCTATTACCTCAGCGGCGACAACGCCGTGGCGCGTGAGCACTATTCGTTCACCTACACAGCCACGGACGGCGTGCTGACGATGGACATCGCGGAGAGGAACACCAAGACCACTGCCAGATATGCCGTGAGCGACGGCAAGCTGACGATGACGGAGGGTGACCACCAACTGGCCATGCAGAAGATGGACGACGCGAAGGCTAAGGACTTTGATGAGTGGAACAGGAAGGACAGCCTGGTCAATGTGCCGCAGCCCGCCCGCTACACCGTCTTTGTCTATGGCAATGCGGGAGGCACCATGGACGCAATTATTGAGTACGGCTTCTGGGAGAAGATACAGCCGCTGCTCAAGGATCCGGGCAACGTCCGCGTGGTCTGCTTCTACAAATATGGCAAGAAACCGTCTGATGAGAACAACTCCTATTCAGGTAAGTATGCCGACCCGGGCGACATCGTATGGTTCGAGCTGAGCGACACGACCGACCTGAAGGAGATTCGCAACGACGGATTTCAGGCGCATGGATTTGTCGAAGAGGCCAAGGCCATGAAACTGTGCGACCCCACGACCCTCAACATGTTCATCCAGATAAGCAGCCTGCAATGTCCTGCCGAGCAGTATGTGTTCAGCATCTGGGGACATGGCAACGGACTGAACCCCTTGACCGATGTCCCCGGCAAATACGAATACACCGCTGCTGCATATGCCACCCGAGGGGTCATTGCCGATGAGTGGAATGAGAGGGAGGAACTTGATATGTATGAGCTGAGTACCGTCATCCGTTCCGCAGGCTTGAACCGGCTGAACACAATCTTTTTCCACAACTGCCTGATGGGCAACATGGAGACGCTGACCGAGCTGCGCGGCCTGTCCGACTACATCGTGGCCTCGGCTCACCTGCTTGAGAGCGAGGGCGAGTTGCTCACGGAATACGTCCGCGGACTGCTGGAGAAGGGAAATACCGAGGATGCCATCGCACAGATGTTTGAGCGCGTGCGTCCGGCATGGGACGAGACCTACCATGACGAATTGGGTAAAATCTGGAACAACGGCGACTACAAACTCATCCGTACCGCCAAGCTCGATGCCATTATCAGTGCCGCCAAGCGCCTCGCCGACAGACTCCTCGCTCTCTACCCCACACAGAAGGAGGCCATTGACAAGGCCACCAGGGAGGTGTATCGGTTCCACACACCCTATCCGTATGTCGAGTTAACATTCTTTCATCCCTTCGTCGATCTGGCAGACTATGCTCATTTGTTGGCAAAGGAGACTGGTGACGCAGAAATGGCCGCCATCTCCAGTGATTTGGACAAAGCCTTCAGCGAGGCCTTCGTACATTATGCCGACGTCAGCACGAACGTACAACATTTGGACCACTACACGCTGAGCGTCTGCCTGGCCAACAACGAGACCTACACGGACGATGCCAGCAAGTCGCAGAGTATTAAACTAATTGTCCCTCAACCCCTGTGCAATTTCGACCAAGGCTACGAGCAGACCACCTTCCACAAACTGACGGGATGGGGCAACTGGCTGCGCACCAACCAGCAACTGCTTTGGGGCAATCCCACAAGCGGCGGCGGTGGCCCGCTCAAGTGAATAAAGAACAAGTATTAAATTCTCAAAAATATGAATCAAAGGAAACTGTGGGACTTAACATACCAATGCCATTGCGGGTAAAAACATAAGGATTTTTGCGTGAACCACCCCAACTTGAAGTCGCAATTTGCGACTTCAAGTTGGTAGCGAACTCATTTTCAGCCTTTTCTGCGGTCGCAATTTGCAATCGCAAAGTGCTCCATTCGTGTTTGGTGAGTTTGCTACTCTTGCAAATACCAGGGATAATCCCTTAATTTGCAGAAACCAATCCTTTTCTAACCGTTATGAAACCAGAAACCTGTCGGACCCTTTATCATAGTAGCATAATAGGCAAATTTGTAGGCGGAGTCCTATTTCTGTACAACTTCTTCGGCCCACGCCAGCCCAAGGCTACGCATATTAGTATTGCCATTATCGGAGTCTCTGTCATCACCCTGATAATCCTTCTCATCACCAAAAAGAAGTGGGATAAGCAAGACTCAGACAAGTCAAACTAATAATCATCCCTACATCTATGGACAAAGATCATTCAACACGCAATCTAATCATATCCATAGCAATATATCTGCTAATTTCATTCCCTGTCATCCTACTGGGAGATTGGGGCGTCAGTAAGGCCGTTCGTTATGCTGTCATGCTCGCCATTGGCGCGGTTCTAATAACCGTTCAGTATTATTTCGTGAGGAAGAACAGGGCCAGGGGTAAAGACCAGAACGGCAAGGATAGTATAGAAGCATAACAATCGCATCCATATGCAGGTTTTCACCGGCCGTCTCGTTGTGGGTCTGTGCCCACGGCTACAATGTAGTTAATAACCACACTATAGTGCTATTTCTATAATAGTTGCTATTCTTTTAACAGTTCCTCAATCCTTCTGCGTGTCTTGGAATCAGAGGGTCTTAGATGCATGCCGTAATCCACTATTATTCCATTCTTGTCAATAAGCAGATAATATGGTATTCCGTTTCCTAATTTCAGTATCGGATCAAGGCCTAACAGCTCATCATCAGTGAGTAAATGGTCCTCAATCATTCCTCCCGATGTATAACTGACATCATCATTAAAACCGTTTCGGCTGAATATCAGGTTAAGGATCTTGAGCGGTTCGTTCCTTAATGAGTCGGCCAATTCCCTCAGATACGGTCTCTCCTCAACGCATCCTCTGCACCAATTGGCCCCGACATTCACATAAACCACCTTCTGCTCATTCTGCTTCAGATAGTCTCTCAGCATCTTGAGCCCCTGATTCTCGGCCATCGATGCCATACCTCTGTCTTTGGGCTTATCGGCATAAAGTATGGCGTCCGATACCACCTTGGGGTTCTCATTGAATGATTTACGGTCAATATACCGGTCTCTGGTTGCCAGTTTCAGTACCGGGTTTGTAACTGACTCGCTGAAATAGTGATAGAACTTTTCAAAATCGTCAATGTAATTGTATTCAATCAGAACGTTGAAGTAATTTGAAACCAGAAGCTGCCGCATCATGCTTTTCTTATCGGTGGCCTTGTAGATGGATTTTATCAGATCCTGAATCCATTCATCATCAGACTCATACTCTTTGTTATTCTGATGCTGGACATAGCCAAGCCAATTGACGATATCATGTGCCAGCTGGTAGATGTTGCCGTTCATGTAGTCCTCATCCAGCAGCGGCTCCAGATCCTTTGGATCAAAAATTTTGTTGGGATCCCCATCAACCTTTAAATCGGTTTGTGACAGGAACCTTACATACATATAATAGTCTGTTTCTATTTCCTTGCGGCAGAACTCCTCCAGTTCCTTGCTGGGTTTCTCATCTCTGATAAACTTTTCCAGCTGGGCGCGGTATCCATTACGCAACTGCTCGTACGTATCCATCATCTCCTGCAATGTCTCATCGCCAAAGCCTGATCCGTTATTGAACCAATGCCAGTTCTTGAGGTAATACTTGTTGTGGAATGTGGCGAGCTTGCGGTTGTTCTCGGCTCCGTTACCTGAACAGGAGACGCTGAGCAAATCGGCAAAATCAATCTCGTAGTGAATTGAATCACCGGGGGAGATGATTATCTCTTCGGCATACGGCGGCATTGAAATCTGACGTGTGGCGTATGGAAAAAACTGGAACGAGAATGTATCATCATTCCAGATAGGGGATATGAGCGTTGTATATGGTACTCTCCCATAGAACGGAATAGTGATACGCACCTCCTTCTCATCAGGATAGAGATGGCGGTTTTTTATGTGACCGGTAATGATGGCAGGCTTTGAAAGGTCCTTATCATCAATATTGGTTGTTGAAAGGTCCGATATGATATCGGCCTGCTCCATAGGAGTATTCAGATGGTTACGGCACGAGCCGAAAAATACACAAGCAAGGATTGCAACTGAAAACTTTAAAGGACTACTCATACTGTCTTATTTTGATAATACCTGTGCCAAATTAGTAGTATATCATAGAGTTTCCAAATCCATTAACCATTTTTATTATACATGTAAAAGGGGACAGTCCCCTTTTACACATTTTGTGGCACAAAGGGGACTGTCCCCAATGTGTCATTTTTAGTTGCGCATTATCCGTGCGGCTTCAACCATGTTACGGAGTGCGGCTTCAGTCTCAGCCCATCCGCGGGTTTTGAGTCCGCAATCGGGATTTACCCACAATTGCGCGGGGCTGATTACTTGTGCGGCTTTGCGCAGCAGGTTAACCATTTCATCAACTGACGGTACTCGCGGTGAATGGATGTCATAAACGCCCGGACCAATCTCGTTGGGGTATTTGAAATCGGCAAACGCTCCAAGCAGATTCATCTGGCTGCGTGCGCACTCTATCGTGATCACATCGGCATCCATTGCGGCAATGTGCTTTATTATGTCATTGAACTGGCTGTAGCACATGTGTGTATGTATCTGTGTGCTGTCTTTTACTCCCGATGCCGATATACGGAATGCCTCAACGGCCTTTTCAAGATACTCTTCGCGGTCGGCCTTGCGGAGCGGTAACCCTTCACGGATAGCAGGCTCGTCAATTTGGATAACCTTAATGCCTGCTTTTTCAAGATCCTGTACCTCATCACGGATGGCAAGTGCAATCTGTTTCATGGTGACGGCACGCGGCTGGTCATTACGGACAAAACTCCACTGCAGTATGGTGACCGGGCCCGTAAGCATGCCTTTGACAGGCTTGTCAGTGAGGTTTTGGGCGTATGTTATCCAATCAACCGTCATGGGGTTGGGGCGTGATACGTCTCCATATATCACCGGCGGCTTTACGCAACGGCTGCCGTAACTCTGAACCCAACCGTTCTGGGTAAAGGCAAATCCGCTCAACTGCTCGCCAAAGTACTCTACCATATCATTACGCTCGGATTCACCGTGAACAAGAACGTCCAGTCCTATCTCCTCCTGCTTGCGTATGGTTCTTTCTATCTCTCCTTTAAGGAGTTCAGTATATTGCTCTTTTGTAATCTCTTCCTTCTTGAACTTGCTGCGCCATGAGCGGACATCGGTGGTCTGGGGGAAAGAACCTATGGTGGTTGTGGGATATAACGGGAGATAAAGCTCACGGTGCTGTTCAACGATACGCTCACGGAATGAGCTTTTACGTTTGGCGAAATCAGGCGTAACCTCTGCCACACGTCTCTTTACCTCATCGTTGTTTGTGAGTTTTGAAGTACGGCGATCCTCAATATCGGAAACATTGCTCTGCAGTGCGGCCTTGGCAAAATAATCAGGCTTGCCACCGGCCAGACTGGCCAGATTAGCCACCTCTGTCACTTTCTGACGTGCAAATGCAAGCCAGCGTTTTACCTCTGCAGGGAGAGTCTTTTCATTCTTCTCGTTGTCCAGGTCAAACGGAGAGTGTAGCAGTGAGCAGCTTGTGGCAATCAGGATACGCTCATCGCCTATAACATCCTTCACCTTGTTTATGATATCAAGTGACTGGCGGAAATCATTTTTCCATATGTTACGGCCATCTACCACGCCCAGGCTCAGCGATGCGGTCTTGGGCAGAACCCTGACTACATCCTTCCAACTCTGCGGAGCGCGTGCCAGGTCTATGTGCAGTATGGCAGGATTAAGTTCCGCTGCCAGGCTTGCATTATCGGCCAGACCGTCAAAGTAGGTAGTGAGTACAATCTTAAGTTTTACGCTTTCATTGATCCGCGCAAATGCCTTACGGTATGCATCCTTTATCTGTTCTGTTATATCAGTATTAAGGAAGGGCTCATCAATCTGAACGTATTCGGCACCCAGCTGCTCAAGTTGTTTGAGGATATCGATATATGCGGGCAGAAGTCTGTCAAGCAACTCTATCCTATTGAAACCGGTCTCCTTTTCCTTGCCGAGTAGTAGATATGTTATCGGTCCTATCAGCACTGGCTTTGTCTTGATTCCAAGCGCCAGAGCCTCACTGAATTCCGCTGCAGCCTTGTTGTATGTGAGTTCAAACTGTTGGTCACGCGTAAACTCAGGTACGATATAATGATAGTTGGTGTCAAACCATTTGGTCATTTCCATGGCGGTAACATCAATGCCGTCTTTCTGATAACCGTGAGCCATAGCAAAATACAGCTCAAGCCTGTCATTCTTGAGATTATTGTATCGCTCCGGAATGGCTCCAACGCACAGACTCAGGTCAAGTGTCTGGTCATAGAATGAAAAGTCATTACTGGGGATCAGGTCGATGCCCGATTCCTTTTGCAGCTGCCAGTTTCCTTTACGTATCAGAGCGGCTGTATCCAACAGCTCCTGCTTTGAGTTTTTACCGGCCCAATATGCCTCCTCAGCTTTCTTGAGCTCACGGTTTGCACCCACACGCGGGTAACCTAAAATGTTTGTTTTTATTGACATATTCCTAGTTGTTTTATCTGTTTGAAAATTGCAATTGCGGTGCAAAAATATGTTGCAGTAGTGAACTATAAAAATATTTTGGATAATTCGGGAAAATATGCTTATTTTGCGGTTAATATATGGAAATATCGAGTAAAATATTCTGCAAAATTGCATTGTTAAAAGATGGGAAACGGTTATAAATTGGATGATACGGACTATCGTATCTTACGTGAACTGCAAAAGAACTCACAACTCACGGTAAAGGAACTTGCCCAGAAGGTGCACCTTTCTCCTTCACCCACATTTGAGCGTCAGAAACGCCTGGAACGTGAAGGATTCATAACCCGTTATATGGCTGTGGTTGACTCTGAGAAAGTGGGGAACGGTATTATGGTATTGTGCAACATCCGCCTCAAACAGCATTCTGAGGAGATGATACAGCAGTTCATTGATGCAGTTCAGGATATTGACGAGATAACCGAGTGTTTCAACACCAGCGGCGATTATGACTTTATGATAAAGGTGTATGCGCGCGATATGCACGCATATCAGCAGTTCATGCAGCATAAACTGGGCGCAATGAGTTGTTTAGGCAGCCTGCACAGCGTCTTTGTAATGGCTGAGACCAAAAACACTCACGGCGTGGCAATTCTGTAGTGACACAGGGAAGCTGCCTCAAAATGTGGAAAAGGGGACTGTCCCCTTTTCCACATAATAACTTTGACGCATTTTGCGTAATTTGCTGTTTTATTATAGGAAGGGCAGAATTGCAACGGGATTGCAACGCATATTTCTTGTGGATTGTAATTATGAGAACTATTTTTGCCAGCAAACAGATTGCATGAGCTATGGTTACAAAGACTCAGTCCAAAAGTACGGTTTCCCTTACGGGATTGGCTGCAGCACTACATTTCTGTGTTGACGGTCTGTGCCTTTGCTGTCTGTATCTTGTAACTACCGGTATTCAGGATTTGCTCAAATACTTTGTTGTGTATAATGTGCTGGCTTTTCTTACACAACCGCTTACAGGAATGCTGGCAGATAGGGTAAAGCAGCGTCATTGGATATTGTTGTCCTCAATAATATTGTTGATTCTGGCGGTTATTGAAACGGTATGCGTTATACCATATTGTTCTGCGGCACCTGTCTTTCTGCTTATGTTATTATCGGTACTGTTGGGCATAGGAAATTCTTTATTTCACGTGTGGGGTGGGAAAGAGACTGCGGTAAGGACCGGTAATGACATAAGGGTTCTTGGAGTGTTCGTATCAACAGGAGCGTTCGGTCTTGCCGTAGGTTCCGTGTTTCTTTCACGTGCGCTGATGTTTGGTCTGCTGCTTGGAATATGCATCCTGGCTCTGGCTTATTTGCGTATTGATACTGCAAAGCCTATTGATACGACAGAGGTTGATATCGAAAGTAAAGTGTACCCCAAACCGCTGGTGTGGGCGGTCCTGATCCTGATTATGCTTATTGTGGCCGGGCGTTTATTCACGGGAGAATCATTTTCCAAAGTGATTGACAAGACTCCGATGGTAGTTCTCCTGATTGGAGCATTGACCATGATGGGTAAGATGGCTGGAGGATGGCTGGTAAAATGGATGGGGATGGTTACGTCAATCATTCTTCTGCTTGTTGGTGTGACGATATGCATTGCTGCAAAAGGGAAGCATATCGGTATTGCACTTGCAGGGCTCTTTATGGTAAACTGCACGATGCCTATCACTCTCTACTGGGCAAACGTGATGCTTAAGGGGCGTGAGGGGCTTGCTTTCGGGTTGCTGGCTGCATCGCTTATTCCGGGTTACCTGATAGTAACGTTACTAAATTGATAAGGTTATGGCAGGACAATTGCTTATAGCTCTCACGTTGACAATCCTGATAGAATTAGGAGTGCTGTGGCTGCTTATGGAGCGCAGGCGTAAGGTGCTTGCCCTGTCGGTAGTGATAAATGTGCTTACCAATGTACCGTTGAATCTTGTTGTCATGCACGTGGGCTACAGCACAATGACGGTACTGATAGGTGAACTGATTGTGTTCATCGTAGAGGCTCTGTGGTATCTCATCATTATTAGGGATATACGCAAGGCGCTCATATACAGTCTGCTTTGCAATGCCGTAAGTTTCCTTATAGGATTGCTGGGGCAAACGGTATGCACGTATTTGTTGACACAGAATATAAACTGATTAAATATAATTCATTATGCTACATTTTCTGGATATAATCATTACTAAAGAGACCTTGGAGGAGTGGAAGATTTTCGAGAAGGAGTTTAAGGAGTTTATGGAGAGTGTTTCACAGAAAACAAATCCGGATACGGTTTCTATTCAATCTGTCAAGGATTCCGCATCGGTAGATTCTATACTTAATAATGGTGTTGCAGATTCTATCCCTAATCAGGAAGGAGTGGTTGACAGCATAAAGGCTTCAGTATCATTTATAAATGGAACAGGAGGCGGCGATGACACCACGACCTTAATCTGGACCGCGTTGGTGATAATTGCAGCCCTTGTATTATGCTTCTGCTTTATCCGTCTCTATCGCCAGAGTTGGCAAAAAAGAGCAAGTTTGGCTTAGTAGTGTCATTCCTTTGCTCCTGCTCATCATCAAGGACTGCAGCGAAGGAAAAGACTTATAATGACTACTAGCCTCTCAAGTAACCGGCAATAAGACTATGATGATTAAATGAAAAAACGATCTCGTCTACAAAAACTAATAAACAGTTTTAATTGACTGTTCTTTTTAGTAAGTTGTAGTCGAAACAAAGTGATTATGAGTCATGACATTCTTCAACCAATTCCACAAGGAGGCTACGGAGCGTACGATGAGGAAAATCGCAAAATCCAAGGAATCGCCGATGAACTCCATAGACTTTGCCGATATGAAAGTATTGATTCGCTTTATGACATTTCTGCTTGCAGTACAGTTATCTTTTCCTGTGTCTGCAAGAAAGATTGATGTAGATGGATTGAAGGTCAAGATATCGATTTTTAAGAAGACAGCCCAGGTTTTAGGCCCGGAGGATCATGATTCATTTTGTAAGGATACACTTGTTATTCCGGAATCATTCAGCGTTAGAGGACGCAAATACAGAACGGTATCGATAGGCGGTTTCGCAAATTGCAAATCACTTGTTTATGTATCAATGCCCTCTACTGTTGAAACACTTGAAAGGGCTTGTTTCCAGGGATGTGTCAACATTGAGGAGATTGTGCTGCCGCCACTAGTGGAGGTTATTCCGGAAGCTTTTATGGAGTCATTCCAGGCATACGCCTTCTCACCGGAACAAGAACGTATTACATCCCGGCTTAGGTCTGTTGTCTTGGGTAAGAATGTTACAACCATAAGTAATTGGGCGTTTGCCGGCAGTTCAATCCAGCAGATTGTGATACCCGAGAAAGTGAAATACATAGGTACTGAAGCTTTGGCCTCTTTCAGGACAATGACAGAAGTGTATTGCCTTTCTCCTGAACCACCTGTAATACATATAGAATACACCTCCGATGAAATACTGGATTGGAGTTTCCAGTTCTTAGGCCCTCATAACCCGGGGCTAAATCCTCCAAGGACATTATACGTACCCCAAGGAGCCCTTCAATCATATCAGAATGCTCCCGGGTGGCGCTCTTTTGACAACATAAGAGAAATCTTACCCGTTCCTGAAAGACTTGAATGTGGACCAGAATTCAGTCCCGATAACTTCTGGTTGCCGGAAGGCGTTACGGTGGATTCAATAATCCGCAAACTTCCTGGAGTAGAGGTGTTGAGTGACGGCAGTATCACCGTAAACGGGAGGCTTGTAAGCAAAAACCTGCTTAGTCAACAATTGGAGACTGTTGGTAGCACCCTGCAGGATGATATTTTCGGCCTCCGTATAGGAATGCCCGTAAGTGAGCAGGAGATAGTCACCCTGTTCAGCGAGAGATATAACGCTCATGTTGACATCCCTTCCCGTGAAGCATCAATAGTTTATCATGTCAGGAATATCCAGTATCTGGGCTTTGACTGGAATCATGTTTTCCTGTATGTTGATAAAGATGACAACACGCTGAAATCAGTAGAACTAAACCTGATCGTACCTCACAATTTTGATTTCGCTCCCACAAAAGAGGATAGCATCAATATAGTAACCGCTAAGGTGGGTGAGGCGTTAGACAGTCAGTACGGAGAGCCTACCCGTAATTTCGGTGGCACAGTATGGCACGGCCCAAATGACGTTGACATATTGTTGGGTGTTGACCGCTCCGCTCGAACCGTTGTCTCAGACCCCAGGTTGGAAGGCCTTACAACCGAGGCCATGATAATCCAAGTACGATACCTCAAAAGTACAGGTATTCGTATGCTCCACTGAAAACGGCTTTACAGGTGCCTGTGGGCCGTTTTTTTCTCGTAGTGCTAATATGTTACTATTTTTTCAGCGAAGCCTTCAAATTATCGGAATAAATCCTCCATTGTTATAACCTTTTGGAATTTTCCGGCATACTCATTTCGGTGGAGGCCATAAGTTGTAATCAATACTGAAATGATTGGCTTAGTTTGCTTGGTTATTTCACTTGTATGGCTAATTCTGTCCTGAATTTTAGTTGCATAATTATTGTCAACCGTGAACAGTCCCTGTCGGAATTTCATTTCGCAAAGGCAGATCTTGCGATCGTCCCTATCAATGATGAGGTCAATCTGCATTCCTGTTTCTGATTTAGTTCCCGGAACAATCCATGAAGACTCGCGGGTTATGACATCGCCTATACCCAATGCATCCTTGATTTGGCGGATATGTGCAAAACAGACATCCTCAAAGGCGTGTCCAGCCCAGTTGTATGCGGCAGGAGAATTGTAGAAGGATTGCCAATATGTAGTTGCATCCTGGTTATTCTCCACGTGTTTAAGATAAAAGATACAGAATTGATCGGTAAGCCGATACTTTTTTATATCCTCCCCAAACGGGAGATATGGTGTAATAAGTGTGCTGTTTGTCAGCGATGACAAAAGTCTTGTCAATCCGCCACCTGAAGTGAAATTTCCCTTGGTGGCAATCTCTTCCCTTGTATAGCCGGACCGCTTTCCTGCTAGTATTCTAACAATGGTCTTTAATTCTTCAGGGTTGGCAAACTGAGAATTAAAGAGCTTGTTGAATTCGTTACCCAGAGGTGCCTGTCTGCCATACAGAATGGAATCAAAATTCTGAGGAACGCTGAATCCCCTTCTGAACATATCCAGATAATAAGGTATTCCACCAAAAGCCATATAAGCTAGAACAATATCATACTCGTCCATAGCATATCCACCTTCCCTAAAGAACTCACGGCATTCGTGCAGAGTGAACGGTTCTACAAACATAGGCAAGGTTACACGTCCGTACAATCCGCCTTGGTTGTTCAACAACTTATCAAGAATCCACGAAGTTGCACTACCACAGACAATCAATCGTGCGTTTTTTCTGGCCGATACCCAATCATTTGCAAAATGCTCAAATGCTGTCAGGAAATTAGACCTTGGTGTATCCAACCACGGCAGCTCATCTATAAATATGACAAAATTGCTGCCATCATCTTTGCTTTCCAATAGTCTTTGTAAAAGGTGAAATGCATCTGCCCAGTTAGTAGGGATGGGCTCATCAGGAGAAATGCCATAATTACGTAACGAGTAATGAAACTCTTGAAGCTGTAATTTCAATATTCCAGGTTTTAATTTGTTGTTGTCATCATACGGAGACACAGCGGTATGCTTGAAAGCATATTTGTTCTGAAAAAACTCGTTTACTAAAAACGTCTTTCCAACTCTGCGTCGGCCATAGATGGTAATTATTTGTGCTCTGGGCTTCTCCATGGCCTCCTGTAGAAGCTCAAATTCTTTTTTACGTCCAATCATAATTATCTTTATTTGGCCGTGAAGATATAAATAAGTTTAGTTGTGGCCAAATAATATAACGCTATTTGGCCAAATAGGGCTAAAAATGTAGTTTGACGGCCAAATTAAATTTTTTGAAGGCAACATTTGTGGTATATTTAAAAAGGGCTACCATGAACCTTAGGGTTACGGTAAAATGCGATATTTTACAAGAATCACATATTGTTCAATGCGATAATGTACAGCTCTCAAATAGTAGGCACAAAATTTTTTTGTTTCAAGGACGCATTTTGGTTACTTTGCAGTTTAGTTATCAGAAAGGCCTTAAAAAGTAATGGGTAAAGCCATTATTACTGAGCAAGAACTTGCGTTGGGGTGTGCCCGTAAGGAGCGGGATGCACAGGGGGAGCTGTATGCCAGATATGCAGCTGGGCTCTATGCGCTCTGTCTGAGGTACATCGAGAACCGTGAGGATGCCCGGGACCTTATGCATGACGCTATGATAAAGGCTATGGATAACTTCCGTTCTTTCCGATACGCGGGTGAGGGGTCAATCTGGGCCTGGATGAGCAGGATTACCGTTAACATGGCGGTTGACAGACTCAAGGAGAACAGCCGGTTCCGTCATATTCCGTTTGATGAGGTCAGCGGGGCGGAGGTTGAGAATGCTTTGGAGCCCGATGCCGAATCTGTTCGCGCAGTTCCTGATGATGTACTGGATGAGATGATAGCAGGGCTGCCTCCCGTTAAGCGTACGGTGTTCAACATGTACTGCATAGATGGATTCAGCCATAAGGATATAGCCAAGGCGTTGGGGATATCAGAGAGAGGATCCACATCCATACTTGCAAAGGCCCGCGCCAGCCTAAAGAAGGTGCTTACGGATTACCTAAACAAAACAGGACTATGAAGGATTGGGAAGACATATTAAAAGAACGTCTGGCAGGCCGTAAGGCGGAACTGCCGGAGTCTGACTGGAATGATTTCCTTTCCAGAAAGGCCAGCCATGAACTGGCTGTAAAACGTCGTCGTCGGATTCTGTCTGCGGCCATATCAATCCCAGCCGCTGCAGCGGTACTGCTTCTTGTTTTCCTGCAGCCATTCAAATCGGTCGTTCCGGATAATCAGGTGGCCCAGAATAATCAGGCAGTTCAGAATAATCCTGTTGAGCAACCTATAATTGTTGACAGTGTGGATGTTAATCCCGTTGACAGCACCCTGATTCCGGCTAATCCGGAGAACGTGAACACAGTAGTTAAGGAGGCTCAACCGGTAAAGAGAATATATGCACAAGAAAAAAAGCCGGAACCACAGCCAGAGCTGCAGTCAGAGTCAAAGCTAGAGCCGGAAATGACAGTTGAAACTCCTGAGGAGGAGCCTCAGAATAAATATTTGATTGCACAGAATCATTCCGTTACAGGTGCAATTTATGATTTTGATTCTGCTGAGCCTATTTATTCTGCCGCAGTGATGATATATCAGGTTAACGGTGCTGATACCATGTATGTTGGTGGTAGTGCAACCAATAATAACGGTGAGTTCAATATTGGCAATCTTGAACCGGGCAACTATATTGCAAGCACCAGATACGGTAGTCTTGATGACTCGTACAGGAATTTTACAATCAGTCCGATTGATTCTACCACTGATCTTGGCAAGATTGCCATGAGAGGTAATCAAGGCAGATTGCTTTCAGATCTTGCCGTATCGGCAGTTGTGGAAAGGGTTCAGGTCTTAAACGATACTGTCAGGTTCAATACCGCCGCTTTCAGTACCCCTGAGGGTTCATCGGTTGAGGATATTATCCGTAAACTTCCTGGTGTGGAGATACATGATGACGGCTCCATTACCGTGAACGGTAAAGAAGTAAAGAGAATTCTGGTAAATGGTAAGGAATTCTTTGATGATGAGAAAACCGTGGAACTGAAACAGCTTACGGCTGATATGATTGAGAAGGTCAAAGCGTATGAGAAGCAGAGTGACCTTAGTCGTCAGACCGGTATCGATGACGGTAGGGAGGAGACAGTGCTTGACTTCTCCCCTAAAACAGTACATATTATAGATTCCATATATATATCTGATACGCTGTTCAATAGAAAAGGTGCTGTCAGGGTACCTATAAGAAAGTCCAAACTTAATAAATACAAGGATTACCTGCTTGAGTTGCCTGCTATGCAGGTCTATGATGACGGTATTGTTACTGTTAATGGCGTAAGGGCCAGAAAGATTGTTTTCAGAAAGAAAAACAGGATAAAGGTATTATGCTCTAATAGATATACTGTGATATATCTTCCAATGGAACAATAATGACCCAAAAGGGACAGTCCCCCTGTGCCATTTTGAAAAACGACACAGGGGGACTGTCCCTTTTGGGCCACTAAAAAAAATCAGCGAAAAAATTTTGTTGAACGAAATAAAACTGTTTTATTTGTAACGAAAAGATTTCGTTGAAGTAATAAAACGTATTGCTTATGAGACGTCTGACCAAGAAGGAGAGAGTCATCATGGACTACTACTGGACCTATGGTCCCATGTTTATCCGAGAGCTTCAGGAACGCTATCCTGATCCTAAACCCTCATTCGGCACACTGTCCAACCAGGTGCGTACGTTGCAAGCGGACGGCTTTATCAGCCATAATGCCTACGGCACCAACTATCAGTATTATGCTACGGTTGACAGGGAGCAGTACAGCAAATCCGGCATCAACGGTATAGTTGATGAATTCTTCAGCAGCTCATACTCAAGTATGGTAATGTCATTCGTCAAGGATGAGAAACTGTCAGTTGAGGAACTGGAGCGGATAATTAAGGAAATCAAAAAACAGAAATAGTCATGAACCCCTTCCTTGTTTACATATTAAAGGTGTCGTTGCTTACGGCGGTATTTGTGCTGCTGTACCACCTGCTGTTGCGGCGTGACACGTTCCACCGTACCGCACGCATAGTCCTTGTATCGTCACTGATAATCTCATATATACTGCCGTTCTGCGTAATTACAATACATAAGCCGGCGCCAGTGGTAGAGGAGCCTGAAGTTTCTGCAATACAGACTACTATGACTGCTCCCGCAGCCCCCAGCCGATATACTGTTCAACCTGACATACAGCAAGAACAGAGGCAGATTCAGAAGGAACAGAATCAGATAGGGGAACAAGTCCGGATACAGGCCCTACCACAGCAAGAGGTACGGCAGGCGGTAGTCTTGCCTGATTTAAACCAGTCTTTACCTATTCCAGACCGTAAGCCTATAGATTGGATATTGGTATCAATAATCATCTACGCATTAGGGGTGGTATGTCTCATAATTCTAAGACTATTGTCTGCTCTTAAGGTTATGGAGATAATCCGTCGCGGTCGTACGATAGTGAAAAAAGATGGTTGCAGCATAGTGATATCGAGTGATAACATCCGTCCCTTCAGTTGGATGAACAGCATAGTTCTTCCGGAAGATATGGCGCAGTCTGAGTCCTTATGGAATTCGGCAGTAGTGCGTCACGAACATTCCCACGTATCACACCATCACTCCATAGAGCTGTTGGCCATAGACATTCTTTCAGCATTCCAGTGGTTCAATCCGGCAGTCTGGCTCCTTAGACACGACCTTTGCTGCGTTCAGGAGTTCCAGGCCGATGCTTCCGTGCTTGAATCCGGTTTAGACAAACTGGAGTATGAAAAAAGTCTGCTAAGCATAGCGACCGGTGGACTCTCCATCCCGCTTGTGAACGGACTTGGGGAGAGTTACCTGCGCACAAGAATCAAGATGATGAACCGCAATCTTTCACGCAAAGGCAATCTTTTTAAGCTTATCTATCTTCCGGTGGTGATGGTCCTGGCGCTGGGTCTGATGTCAAACACCGTCTATGATAAATCTGAAGATGAGGACGCTGACAGCGAAACTTATGTTTACCCTGAGCATGAATTCGTTGATCTGGGTCTGAGTGTAAACTGGGCCCTTTGCAACATAGGCGAGTCTGATTATTTCCCTGAATGGCGTGGCAATCTCTATGCATGGGGAGAATCAGTCACAAGGGATTATGACCTGGAGAATCATTTCGCTTCAAGAATGAGTTATTATTTTGATAACAGAATTACCGTTCTGGAACCCCAAGATGATGCGGCTACGTTGCTTTGGGGTGAAGAATGGCGTATGCCCACAAAGGAGGAATTCCAGGAATTAGTGGATAAATGCCAATGGGAATGGACACAGGAAAATGGTCACTACGGGTATCGGGTCACTGGCAGGAACGGAAACTCGATATTCCTGCCGTCTGGAGGAATGAAGATAGAGAACCGTTGGAATAATTACCCCGAAGGGCTTTACTACTGGACCAGTTCATGTAACTCAGACAGACCGTCAGGGGAGCCAAAGGCCTATATGTTCTATTCCGTTTCCGATGGGGATGACATAAACAAGAACCGCAGAATGGGAGTAGTCATCACTCCCTTGAGCCTCCAGATAGGCCGTTCAGTAAGACCGGTTACCGAACAGCGTTTCATTCCGATTCAAGGAATAGCTCTGAACAGGAATGATATTACATTGGAAATAGGCCAGGAGTACAAGTTGAAAGCATCATTCATTCCTTCAGACGCCACCAGGAAAAGGATATTCTGGTATAGTGGCAATTCGGCTGTAGCCAAGGTTGACGCCCACGGAAAAGTCACAGCCGTATCAGACGGAGAGTGTACAATCAAGGCTGTATGCGGAGACTTCAAGGCAGAGTGTCAGGTTACAGTCAGGATGCCTAAAGGTTATGCT
>CACYHN010000037.1 GCA_902774275.1 uncultured Bacteroidales bacterium | reverse complement strand
TTGGACTCAATGTCATCACCGACTATACGGACCTCTCTGGCACGAATCTCATCGTTAACCTGAAACTGGTCACTCAAATTGTCTTTCTTCATTCAGAATCAGTTATATAGTTTTCTCTTGTTCTATTATCAACTTTTACACAACGCGGGCGCAAAATTACCATTTATTTATCATAGAATTAACTTCTTCAGCAATTTTTTTACCGAATTCGTCAATTTTCATGTTTCCAAGGTTCTCAGCACCTTGCTTACGTACGTTAACCTCACCATTTTCAGCCTCTTTCTCACCAACTACAAGCATGTAAGGAATGTGCTTAACCTCATTGTCGCGGATCTTGCGGCCTATCTTCTCGTTGCGGTCATCAACAAAACCGCGAACCTCATATTTATCCTCAAGCTCCTTCTGTACCTTGTAAGCATAGTCATTAGCCTTTTCTGAGATAGGCAGGATAGCCACCTGGTCAGGAGTGAGCCAGAGCGGGAACTTACCGGCGGTATGCTCAATGAGCACGGCAACGAAACGCTCCATAGAGCCGAAAGGTGCGCGGTGAATCATTACCGGACGCTCCTTCTGGTTATCAGAAGCGATATATTCAAGTTCAAATCTCTGCGGCAGGTTGTAGTCAACCTGGATGGTACCCAGCTGCCAGCGGCGGCCCAGTGCATCCTTAACCATGAAGTCCAGCTTAGGACCGTAGAATGCAGCCTCACCGTACTCAACGGTAGCCTTAAGGCCCTTCTCCTCACAAGCCTCAACAATGGCGCGCTCAGCTTTCTCCCAAACCTCATCGCTACCTACGTACTTCTCGTGGTCGTTGGGATCACGCAGTGAGATCTGAGCCTCAAAGTTGTCAAAGTTCAAAGCCTTGAAGATGATCTCAATGATCTCCATAACACGGATGAACTCACCCTTAACCTGGTCAGGACGGCAGAAGATATGTGCATCATCCTGAGTGAAGCTACGTACGCGGGTCAATCCGTGAAGCTCGCCACTCTGCTCATAACGGTAAACCGTACCGAACTCAGCTATACGCAGAGGCAGGTCACGGTATGAACGGGGCTGTGACTTGAATATGCAGCAGTGGTGGGGACAGTTCATAGGCTTGAGCAGGTAGCACTCACCCTCCTCAGGAGTGGTGATGGGCTGGAAGCTGTCCTTGCCGTAGTGATCCCAGTGGCCTGAGGTTACATAGAGCTGCTTTGAACCAATATGCGGGGTGATTACCTGCTGGTAACCGTAACGCTTCTGGATACGTGACAGGAAATCCTGCAGGCGCAGGCGCAGTGCTGTGCCTTTGGGCAGCCAGATGGGCAGGCCCTTACCTACCATATCACTGAACATGAAGAGCTCCATCTCCTTACCTATCTTGCGGTGGTCACGCTTCTTGGCCTCCTCCAGCAGTTCCAGATACTCATCAAGCATCTTCTGCTTGGGGAATGTAATACCGTAGATACGGGTCATCTGCGGGCGCTTCTCATCACCGCGCCAATATGCGGCTGATGTAGCCAGCAGCTTGATAGCCTTGATGGCACCGGTGTCAACCAGGTGCGGTCCACGGCAAAGGTCTGTGTAGTTACCCTGTGTGTATGTGGTGATGGTACCGTCCTCCAGGTCTGCAATGAGCTCGTTCTTATAGCTTTGACCGCGTGAAGCGAAGAACTTGAGAGCATCAGCCTTTGAGATCTCCTCACGCACCAGCTTCTCCTTCTTCTGTACCAGTTCCTTCATTTTGGCCTCGATGGCGGGAAAATCACTCTCCTTGATGACTACACCTTCAGGAGGCATTATGTCATAATAGAATCCCTTCTCGATTGCCGGACCAATACCGAACTGTGTGCCGGGATAGAGCTCCTGCAGAGCCTCGGCCATAAGATGGGCGCTGGTGTGCCAATATGCATGCTTGGCCTCCTCATCCTCCCACTTGTGAAGCTTGATGGTAGCATCGGTAGTTATGGGACGGTTGAGCTCTGTAATCTGGTCATTTACACTGCAGGCCAGCACATCCTGTGCCAGTCTCTGACTGATGCTCTCAGCAATCTCATAACCGGTTACGCCGCTCTCATACTCGCGTACGGAACCATCGGGAAAAGTAATCTTTATCATGTTGTTGTTATGTTATTCTTTTTAAGTCCGCAAAATTATGAATTTATTCGGACTTAGAGAAGCGTTTTATAATATTGTATGCTAAGTATATGCCAAGTTCACCCGCACGGCTCAAATCACTGAAAGCATCATCCATCCGATTAAGCAGCACAAGCACCAACCCACGGTTATACCAGGCCTCTGCCATGGTGGCATCCAGTTCTATTGCCTTGTCCAGATCCACAAGTGCCGCATGCAAATCATTGGTCATGGCATATATCGTTCCTCGATTGTAATATGCATACGCAAATGACGGCTCAAGGTCTATGACCCTGGTCAGATCCCTCACCGCATATTGATAGCCCGGATCAATCTTTTTATCATGGGTATCCGCACGTCCCTGCTGCATATCCAACTCCTGCTCAGCACGCTTAACCTGTATGGAACGTACCTTAATCTGGGCACGCAGGAACCACACAGCCCAATTGTCAGGATTATATGCCATGGCATTATCCAAATCAGTATCAGCACTGGTAAAATCCTGCAAAAGAGAAAAATCAATGGCTCTGGCCAGCAACAGGTTATCAGGATGGGCAGGATTATCCGACAGTTGCGATGTCCTTTTCTCTATATCTGCAAAAAGCGAACTTATCTGTCTCTCATCCAATGACAGATCATGGTTTTCCAATACAATCTCTGAATAGAAGTATCCGGGAACATAAAGGTCATCTACGATCCTGCTATAGTGTATATTACTTACCTTCTGGCTGTTATCCCTGAAATACGTCAGCCTATACGGTTCCAGATACTGAACCTCGACATTGCGGTTCTGAACCCTTCCGCGGTACTCGCTTGAGAAACCGGTAGAATTCTCCAGGTTCTCATCAACAATAATCTTACGGTAATTACGCACATTCTTGTCAGAGCTACCTCTGGTTTTGGCATCATCCTCTTCATCCTGGTCATCAGCATAACCCATGGCATTATTGAAACGGCGGTTCTGCTCACGCATCACAACCATCGCATCCTGCTCTGCACCGCGGCGGTTACCTAATTTCTCACGCACTTCACTGCGAATCTGATAACCCTGGATAAACTGAGGATACTCTTCAAGAACTTTTGTTATATCCTGCTCTGCGCCACGGTAATCGCCAGTACTTTCACGGAGAATACCCCTATAGAACAGAGCCAGCATATTGTCGGGCTCAGCATCAATGACAATGTCAAAATCCTCTATGGCACGGTTATCATCGCCCACCTGGGCACGAAGGTTTCCACGGTTATAATGACCGCTGATATTACCGGGATCAATCATAATTGACATGTCATAATCAGCCAATGCTCCATTCAGATTGTCACGGAAATATCTTATCATAGCACGTGTTATGTAGAATCCCGCATCACCAGGATTCAGATAGACCGCCCTATCCATATCCTGCTCAGCCTCTTCATATCGCTCCAGACGGGCCAGCATCACGCCGCGATGGTGCAGCATGTCGGCATCGTACTTGTTTATTTCCAACGCCTTGTTAACCCATTCCAAAGCACCTATGCTATCACCTTGATCCCATAACAGGTCTGAACGCATAGCCATGGCAGGAGCATAACGCGGTGATGAGGCCAGGAGCGTATCAGCCGCAAGTATGGCCTCTTCATTCTTGCCGCTACGGGCCAGACACAGTATTAGATTGTGTCTTAATGAACTGTTGTCAGGATCAAGCCTTAACCCAGTCCTGAAATCCTTAATGGCATCTTCATAACGCTCCTGATATACACGGGCCAATCCTCTCACCTGGTATGCGTTTACCACAAAAGGATTCCGGCTTATGGAACTGTTACAGTCCTGCTCCGCTCCGCGGTAATCCTCAAGTGAGAGCTTGGCTACAGCCCTGTAGAAGTAGGGTTCAGAAAGATATGGCTTGGCGTTTATTACCTGATTGAAATACTGTATGGAGAGTACGTAATCATCAAAATAGAGGGCGGTACGTCCCACTGACATCATACGGTCAGTGTTTATCTGAGCCTGCAACGGAGCGCACATCAGCCATAAAACCGCAGTGCAGGCAAGAACTGTACGCCCTATCCTCATACTATTTCCTGGGAACTTTCACCTTGTAGTCACAATTGAACTTTCCGGCAGCTATTGAACTTAGAGCCTTCTTGTTCATCTGGCGGCGCAGAGGTGACATACGGTCAATGAAACACTTGCCGTCCAGATGGTCAATCTCATGTTGGAGCACACGGGCCGGGAATCCTTCAAACCACTCGTCATGTTCCACAAAATTCTCATCCAGCCAGCTTACGCGCACCCGTTCCGGGCGGTTAACCTTCTCATGGATACCCGGAAAACTCAGACAGCCCTCCTCATACGGAACCATAGCGCCGTCAGTCTCCTCTATATATGGATTGATGTATGTCTTGAAATAACCCTTGAATTCAGGCTGGTCATCGGATATCACATCCAGATCAACCACAGCAAGCCTTATGGAGAGACCTACCTGAGGAGCAGCCAGGCCCACACCTTCTGACTTGCGCAATGTCTCAAACATATCTTTGATAAGTTGCTCAAGCCCCTCATAGTTCTCATCAATCTCTTCTGCCTCCTTTTTAAGGACGCCCTGTCCGTAAGTATAAATAGGTAATATCATTTTTTGTAATGAATTGAATTCATGTATGATTCCAAAATAATCGTGGCGCTGACCTCATCAACCAATGCCTTATTACGGCGTGCCATCTTCTTTATTCCCGCATCCAATATGGCCTTCTGTGCCAGAACCGATGTAAACCGCTCATCAAACATGATCACCTCTTTTTCAGGATACTGTTTCCTGAGCTTATCCACAAACGGGCGTATCTGCTGCATACTGGCAGACTCCTCGCCATTCATATTGGTAGGATGCCCCACCACGATACGGTCCACCTGCTCCTTGGCAAAATATCCGGCAAGAAATGACATCAGTTCATGGGTTGCCACGGTCGTCAATCCGCCCGGAATAATCCTAAGCGGATCAGTTACAGCAATTCCGGTACGTTTGGTACCGAAATCAATAGCCAGAATCCTTCCCAATGGAACCTGTTATTTCTTGTAAAGAATCCAGGCACTCTGGAAATCCTGATTGTCAGGATATCTGGCCTTAAACTTGTTACGCTCAGCTACTGCCTCCTCTTTAGTATCAAAAGTGGCACATACCACGCGGTATGTCTTACCGGCCTCATTAACTACTACTACAGCCTCATAACCATCCTTGACAAGTCTCTCACGAAGCGCATCGGCATTAGCCTTGAGAGAGAAACTTCCACATACTATTCCGTATGTCTTGAGTTCCTTGTCACCTGACACGACAGATACCTTCTCCTCACGAACAGAAACGTTTGAGACATCATCAGCATCCGTTGCATCATTTACAGCTACAGGCTCTTCAATAGTTGTCTTTACTTCATCGCCACTTACAGCCTTTTCATATGCCTCTTTATAAGCATTCTGGCTGGATTTACATGCAGAAAGCGAGAACACCGTCCCCACAATCAGCAGAAAAACTGTTTTATTCATATTCAAAAAATTATTCGTTAATAACATAAAAATCTATTGTATCACGTGCAAGACATCCTTCAACAACATTTTCAGGTACAAGCCTCCAATTGCATACGGTACGTATATCGACATCTTTTCCGGCCATACGCTTAAGGGTGAATTCCGTGATCATATAGTAACGTAAATCCGTTGACGATGAAACCTCCAACCTTCTCTCAATATTCTTGTGGGTTATACCAGTGGCCTTGAAAATAGCCGATCCTGATCCTCCATATAAGAATGAATTGATTGTTGTCCTGTAATAACGGTCAGGATCAAACGGTTTCCCGTCATGCATGGACAATACGTGAACACGTTTCCCCACCGGTTTGGTTACATCAACCACATAATCTATTCCGGCAGCCGTAATAAAATTGTTCAAAGAGGTTTCAGGCATTTTTTTACCACTCTCACTATCTGTTTTGGTCTTAAGAAGATTACCATTGACATCCTGCACGGTATTGTAATACAATCCTGCAGAATACTCAAGCACATCTCTCACCTCACTGCCCTTCATCATTACGGATACCATTGTATTCTCATACTGATACAAGGCTAACAGATCACGCATCCGTATATCTCCCGCGGGAAAAAAAGTACGCGTAAAGACAGGAGATGCAAGTGATATCTCAGCGGCATTGAAAGACATCTGTACGGAATGTACATAATCCATTGCCGATGACTCTCTCCAAAGCACTCCGCGACCATCCAAAGACGTTGTAATTCTGCCGGCTACTGAATCCGCGTAGTTGTTCACGTCATTATACCATCCAGACAGTTTCTTCATAAAACCTTTATCCGGTACTTCATCAGTAATATCCTCCAAATAGCCGGATGTTAAGATTTCAGGTTTGTCAGAGCCTCTGAAATCAGCTGTCACCGTAGCCACGGCAGCATTACAGGCATATGGTCCGGGATTGATAAGGAGAACTGAATCACCGTTACAGTCTGCCATCTTAAGGCAACGTGGAATATGGTCATGTCCGAATAATATCACATCAAAACCCGACACCTGACTGACCACCCTGCGTACGGCATTTTCATAAACGCCATCGTCATCCATACGGCCATCGTCAAATCCTGAATGGAACAGTCCTATTACGACATCAGCTTTCCTCTCTTCACGCAGCCAGGGAACTATATCTCTCGCGGTTTCAGCAATATCCTTGAATTCAAGTTCATTAATCCTGTCTGAGGGAATGGAATATTCTACGACAGGAGTAGTCATGCCTACCACAGCCACCTTCAGTCCCTTATACTCAAACATTCTGTAAACCGGCACGAAATCACCGTAATCCACAAAACATACATTTGAACTCAAAATAGGAAATTTGGTCCCGTCATAAAAACGTTCATAACACGATGTTCCGGCTGCAAGGTCATGATTACCGAATGCCACTGCACCACAACCCAGCAGATTGTAGGCCTGGGCAGCCAGACTTTTCCTTTCAAACTGTGCTGTCACATCCTGGTATATCTCTAATGATCCTTGTAGAATATCACCCGCATCCAGATACAGAACATTCTTATTCTCTTTGTGCTGTCTCTTAAGGTAGGAAGCCAGTTTTGCCAAACTGCCCGGTCTCTCTTTTCCGTCAATTAAATCCTTGTCAAAAATACGTCCGTGAACATCGGTAGTGGCTATTATACGTAAAGTAACCACTCCCCTTCTTCCGGAGCAACCGGCAAGCAGGAAGCACAGAAATAATACAATCGCAATGGAGCGGACTATTCTCATCTGCAAAGATCCTTAGATACCCAGATCCTTCTTGAATCCCTCTATCTTCTTGAGAGCCTCAGCCTGAACCTTAAGATAATCAGCCTTGTTGGCCATAGGCAGTTTAGCCTCCATATAGAACTTTATCTTGGGCTCCGTACCTGAAGGACGGACCGATATCTTATCACCTGCGGCAGTAAAGTACTGCAACACATTTGACGGCTCCGGCATGATGAGGTCAGTAACCTTGCCGGCGGCATCGGTCTGCTTGAGCAGCTTGAAGTCCTTGATTAGAACCACCTTCTCACCAGCCAGGCTCTTGGGCGGGTTGGCGCGGAACTGCTCCATCATGGCCTTGATCTCATCGGCGCCGCTCTTACCGGGCTTTACTACGCTTACGGCTGCCTCCTGTGAGAATCCGTACTCCTGGTATGCATCCAGCAGCAGGTCCCAGAGAGTCTTGCCGTTCTCCTTAGCCCATGCGGCAATCTCAGCCATCAGTGAGCAGGCCGATACGGCATCCTTGTCACGTACAAAGTCCTCAGCCAGGAAACCGAAGCTCTCCTCACCACCACCGATGTAGTGCTTGCCCTTGGCGTTTTCATCGGCAATGACCTTGGCAATCCACTTGAAACCGGTGTAGCAGTCAAACATCTCAAGGTTGTTCTTCTCTGCGATGCGGCTGATGACCTCGGTGGTCACAATAGTCTTTACGATATACTCCTTACCGGTCATCTTGCCCAGTTTGGTGTACTGGGTGATGATGTAGTACAGGAAAATCATTGCGGTCTGGTTACCGTTGAGCAGGGTAAGTTCACCCTTGTCGTTGCGGCAGGCCACACCCAGACGATCAGCATCGGGATCAGATGCCATCACAACATCAGCGTTCAGCTTGCGTGCCAGTGCCAAAGCCATAGTCAATGCCTCAGGATACTCGGGGTTGGGTGATACCACGGTCGGGAAGTTTCCGTCCGGAATCATCTGCTCGGGTACGCAGTTCACGTTGGTGAATCCCCACTGCTTGAGAGAACGCGGAATCATTACACGGCCGCATCCGTGCAGAGGAGTGTAAACGATGCAGAGATCGTGGTTGCGCTTAACCAGAGCGGGGTCGATGCAGATACCCTCAATTGCATCCAGGTAAGGTTTGTCAACCTCCTCGCCAATGATCTGGATCAGGGCGGGATTACCCTTGAACTTGACATCCTGTACCTTAACCTTGGCGACCTCATCGATGATACCGGTATCATGCGGAGCCAGTACCTGAGCGCCGTCCTCCCAGTATGCCTTGTAACCGTTGTACTCACGGGGATTATGGCTGGCGGTCACGTTCACACCGCTCTGACAGCCCAGATAACGGATGGCGAACGAGACCTCCGGTGTAGGCCTAAGGTCATCAAACAGATAGACCTTGATACCGTTGGCACTGAATATGTTTGCTACGGTCTCGGCAAACAGACGTCCGTTGTTGCGGCAGTCATGTCCTACCACCACCGATATCTCCTTACGTTCCTTGAAGTTCTTGTTCAGATAGTTGGCCAAACCCTGTGTAGCCATGCCAACGGTGTATATGTTCATGCGGTTGGTACCTGCGCCCATGATACCGCGCAGACCGCCTGTTCCAAACTCCAGATCCTTGTAGAATGCATCAATAAGATCCGATTTGTCCTCTTTAGCCATGAGAGCCTTAACCTCCTCACGGGTCTTCTCATCGAATGAACTGCCCAGCCACTCTTGAGCCTTGGCAGTAACAAGTCCTAACAATTCGTCCATATTTTAAATTCAAAATTCAACTAAGCTCTCGCGTGTGCGCAAGTAGCACGCGTGAAAGACAAAAGTAGCGTTTTCTCATGAATAGTTCAAGAGAAACTCAAAAAACCTGTGTTATAAATTAATGACGCCTGATTTTTGACAGAAAAGTTGATAGGTATGACGTGTGTATGCTAAAGAAACGCACGGAAACCGCAACTGATGCCAGACACACCAATGCACCGGCAATCAGCCATACACGTGCCCGTGCACAAACACAGGACACAGCCAATACAACTAAGCCCCCCTGTATGAGAAAACTTCTTACAAGCTGTACAGACATCACATACCCGTAACGGAGTTTACTTACTATTAGAGTCAATAAGAGATATAGCAGTTCCCAAACAGCAAACGACAAGCCCAAGCCTGAAATACCCAAGGTGCTGTATCCTACTACAACACACAATACCAGCAGAATATAACAAAGCGTTTCCTGCACAATAAACATCCGTGAATCAGAACGTGCCAGAACAAGATATGCTATAGGTTGACTTACAGACTTGAAGTACAGTCCCGCCACCGCCATCTGAGCCAGCAGTATACTATCATGGAATTTATCATACTCCAATACCACAAAAACGACGACAGGCAGACATAACATGAACAATATCACCACTGGGGCGGAAAGCATACACATAGCCAAAGCCTGATTATTCATGAGGTTATGTGATTCTGCCATATTGTTCCCCGCAGCAGACAAGCGGGGATAATATTCAGAATCCGTCACAGCGAGCAGTAAAGTAGTAAGATAGGTAACAAGCATGTATCCGGCACTGTATGATCCTGTCAACTCAGTACCACCCACGCCAGTCAGGTATCTGGCAATGTACGACCAAGCCCAAGCACCCAAAAAAGCAGAGAACGTAAGGAATATGCCGAAACCTATCATACCCGTCCCCCTTCTAAGAACGTTCCAATCAAACGGGCAAGTTTTGTACCCAAACCGTCGGCATGAATAAAAAAGTGTTACAGACATCGTCCCTATCGCCGTAACGGCAAGTACAGGAACTATGCCATTAAGACCAAATATCAAATACAGAGGTACAGAAACAACCAATGACAACAAGCCCGAAATAAGTTGGCTCAGAGCAACCTGACGCAGCATACCTGTTCCACGCAGAACAGCCAGCTCACCTCCAGTCACGGCAGTAGCAGCTACAGCCAATGACAAGACCATAAAACTAATGGTAAAACTGTTGTCACCGCCAAAAGCCCATCGGCTCAAGAGAGGTGCCAAAAACAGGCACAGAGCCATACCGACAAAAGCGGTAATTAAAGCCCAGCTACGTGTCACCAATATTTTTTCCTCCGTTGCATCAACTTCTGCATGGCCTGAGCAACGGGAAATTTCCGGAATAGCAACGGTTGCTATCCCAAGATTCGTGGCACTCCGGATAAGATCGACAGACCTATTCAGGCTTTCGGTTATACCATATCCCGCCGGACCCAGGATAACGGATTTGAACTTGGTTATAACAAGCGAAACGAGCATAGAAATACCCTGTACGCCACCGAACACCCCCGTATACTTGACAATCCTGTCAAACAGATGACGGTCCGATTCCGGATTTATATTATCCTTCCGCTTCTTTTCCACAATGTTATAACGTTATAGCGAGTGCAAAATTATTTTTTTCAAAAATAAAAACACTATTTTTACGTTTCTAAAAGGCATATGGATAAAGCTCACCCTACACTTGACATATTAATCAGCACCGTCGCTCCAATGGTTGACAGCATAACTGAAATGATGCTGCCGGAACGTGAGGGTGTCAGATACATCATATCCGTGCAGTACACTACAGATGAGCCACCTGTTCTATCCACACAAATAACATCACGTACCGACGTGACAACCGGATTTCTGCAAGGGTCAGGCCTGTCAAGAAACAGGAATAACGCCCTCAGAATGTCTAGAGCTGACATCTGTCTCATAGCCGATGATGATAACAGGTACACCACTGAATATATCGACACCATCCTGAACTCATGGAATGAGAACCCCGATGCCGACATTCTGACATTCATGGCCCAAAGCTATGAAGGTGAGCCGTTGCACCCCTATCCAGCTCCGTACATATGCTCTCAGGAAATCACATTGAAACGAAACAGCATAATCTCCAATTCCATTTTTTTTGATGAAAGGTTCGGGCTTGGCAGTCCGCTGCTCTGTTCCGGTGAGGAAGATGTATTCATACATGACGCCCGCAAGGCAGGATTAACTGTAAAGTTCATACCAAAGGTCATTGTCCGTACAGACAAGTTCACTACCGGAATACGATTTATTTCCGACCGTAAGGTTCAAATCACCAAGGGAGCCACATTCAGATATATATATGGCACCGGCAATGCCATTTGGCGCAGTTTCAAAGAGGCTGGATGGTATCTTTTTCATAAGGGAGCCAACCCCTTTCCTATTCTGTTCAACATGCTCAAGGGAATATGGATATTACAATAGTCATACCCGTCTATAACCGCAAGGCGTTGCTCAGACACACCCTTGACAGCATACTGCGCAGCCCTTGGGCCGATGCACCAGTCATTGTAGTGGACAACGGTAGCACAGACGGCACAGATAAGTTCCTTGAAACCTACTGTGAGGCTCACCCGACTGTCAGTTTTGATTCAGAGTCCGTACGCAGTGCCGCAGCAGCCCGCAACCGCGGTCTGTCTCTTGTCCAGACCAATTGGGTATATTTCTTTGACTCCGACGATGAGTTTGAGGACATTCCCCACAATTGGGACCAATCAGTTGATATGATTGCCTTCCCCACCCGACAGAAGATTGAAAACAAAGTTTCAGTACGTGCATACAAACCTGTAGCCGACCCTGCCATACATATTCTGAACGGAATGCTCAGTACACAAAGCATGATATTCCGGACATCCTGGTTAAAAGAGGTAGGAGGATGGGATACCTCTCTTAAGATATGGGACGACTGGGAACTTGGGATCAGGGCACTTCTGACAAACCCAAGAATGCAATGGATAACCGCTAAGGCTTACCATATCATCAATGTTCACCCGGACAGCCTTACCGGACCCAGTTTCAGATCACGTTACAAACTGCAACTGGAAGCTATAGGCAAAGCGTTTGTCAGCGTAAACCGTACCGATATCCGTAATACCGAACGCTGCCGCAAAGCGCTTATGCTGCACACATACATATTAAGCGGTAAACTGCTGTATGAAGGTGACAAAAAAGCATCGGCCCAATGCAGGGATTTCATTGATAGCACATTTGGGATAAAGTCTGATGGAGCAGTGCTCGGTTCCTTTCTGGAACAATATACCGCAGCCGGACTACGCGGAGCCTGGAAGATAGCCGTATGGAACATGACAAGAAAGAAAAACCTATGAATATACTATTACTTGGAGAATACAGTAACGTGCACAACACCTTGGCCAAGGGACTCAGAGTACTGGGTCACAATGTAACGGTTGCAAGTGACGGAGATCACTGGAAAGACTATCCCCGCGACATAGACCTTAAGCGTGACCTTGAGAGCAGCACAGGACTGCCATCTTTTCTATGGAGATTAGCCAAGGCTATACCCAAAATGCGAGGTTACGATGTGGTACAACTCATCAATCCCATCTTCCTTGAACTTAAGGCCGAGCGGATAATGCCGTTCTACCGGTATCTGCGCCGCCACAACAAGAAGATTGTGATGGGGGCGTTCGGCATGGATTACTATTGGGCAAGCGTCAATACGGATATCAGGCCATTGAGATACAGCGACTTCAATTTCGGAGACACCATCCGTACAGACATTGAGGCAAAGCGTTTCCTTGACGAATGGATAGGTACACCTAAGGAGAAGCTCAACAAAGAGATAGCGTTGGATTGTGATGGAATTCCTGCCGGCCTCTATGAATATTGGGCCACATACAATGAAGTAAAGACTGTCTGTCCGGATGGACGTAGGATATGTGACAAGATGCGCTTTATCCCCTATCCCATTGTAATGCCTGAAATCTACCGCACATCATTCTATGGAGGACCTGTCAAACTGTTCATAGGCATAAGCCGTGACCGTTCCGCCTATAAGGGAACCGACATAATGCTTAAAGCGGCAGAGCGCCTCAAGAGTAAATACCCGGACAAACTGGAACTCAGAGTAGTTGAAGGGGTTCCGTTTGATGAGTATTGCCGTATTCTTGACGGAAGTGATGTCATTCTTGACCAGCTCTACAGCTACACCCCCTCAATGAACGCACTCCTTGCCATGTCAAAAGGGATAATCGTTGTAGGTGGCGGCGAGCCTGAGAACTATGACATCCTTGGTGAGAAGGATTTGCGCCCCATAATCAATGTGGAGCCAAACGAACAGAGTGTATATAATGAGTTGGAAAAACTCATCACTCACCAGGAACGTATCTCAGAACTGAAACGTCAATCAGTTGAATACATCAAACGCCACCATGACTATATCAAGGTTGCCAGAGAGTACGAAAGATTCTATCTGGAATTATAACACCCTTTCAGGAGCGCGTCTCTTCTTAATCTTCCACCTTATGTCTGAAATGAAACGGCGGAAGAATATCCCATAGTCATAGAGATATTTGAATGAAGGCAGTGACAAAAGCAACAGCACTGCAGCAATCTTCCAGTTGAACACGAGGAAAAATACCAGACTCCATATTATCAACGCCGGGATGGCAAGAGCCATACGCACGCCATATCTTGCGGTATTATAAAAAGCATCATCCTTTACACCCCGGAGCACCAGAATGACAGGTATCCATTTGATTGACCCCACCAATCCGCAGAACATATAATAAGGAGCACCTATCAGAGCAACCAGGAACTTCAGGAACAGTTTCAATCCGTCAGGCTCATTGGCTATCGAATAGACAGATATTCCATTCTGAATTCTCCACAAGCGCAGTTCATCCACCTTCTTGAACAGCTCACGGGCCTTGTCCGGATTTTCTTCCCTGAGAGCCAAAGCCTCTGATACAGCATGCTTGTCAACCGCCTGAATCCGCAGCAATCCTTTCAGTTTCTCTCCTCCGTCCGATTCTATCTGAGCGAGTGTCTTACTGTAATAATCAGGATTATCGGCTTTAAGCTTGACATATTCCCAGATAGCATCATAATCCTCATCATCGGGTATATATACAATCTGTTCAGCAAGACTCGCGGTCAGTATCTCACGCAGTTTGAGCAACAGGACAGGTTCCGGCTCACTGCTGTTCTCCTTCATGAACTCCGTGATGTTGAGAGGCTTGCCGAAACGCACCAGGACAGTGTTACGAAAACGGAAATAATCACCATACTCTATTCCAATAGGCTGAATATAGACAGGCTTACCCTCAGGAGACTGTGCAATGGCAGATTCTGCGATATGGAATATACCCTTACTCAATTTCAGAAGCGAATGCTTGGGCCTGTGGGTAGCCTCAGGATATATGATAAAAGGAACGCCGTCCAGAATCACCTCAGTGGCCTGAGCAATTGATTCATTGTTGTGCTTTACGGCATCAAAACCATCCCTGATACGGTATATCGGCATAACCTTCAAAAAAGTCAATGCCTTTCTGGCCCAGCTTTTCTTGAAAATATCCGCTCTGGCTACAAACACCTTACGTATGGATGATGATGACAGAATCACCATAGGATCCATCAAAGCATTCGTATGGTTTGCCGCCCATATCACGCTTCCGTCTGAAGGTACATTTTCCTGACCTTCAACCTGATATTTACTATATGAGCTTTTGACAGACCAGTCAACAAAGAATTTTAAGAAAGTATAGAACCAACCTTTATCTTGTATGTGTTTACTCATTTCTTACGCAAAAATTTTGAAAGGCCGATAGTATCAAATGCAGAGAAACGGAATACCGTGCCAAGCAACAACCCTGAAATGATATGCCATACGCCCCACCATGCCGTTACAAAAGCCATACCGCCTTTGGCTATCTCCGGCGGAAAGATTCCGGTATTGAACAGCAACAGAAGTCCCAATCCTGAATTCTGGATTCCGGTTTCAAGCGTAACGGCACGACGGTCCTTTACAGGTGTCTTTCCGATTGTAGAGGCCGCATAGCCCACACCAAAACCGACCAGATTGTGAATCAGAACTATAATGAAAACATAACCTATATATTCCTTGAAGAGAATAAAGTTTTGAGACATCATCATTCCGGCCACGCACAGAAAGACCACGATGGAGAGATATCTCATTATATCCTTAAGACGTGCCGATGCATTGGGGGCAAACTTCACGGTAATCAGTCCAAGCAATACCGGAATACCTATTATCACTATTACGGTAAGTGCAATCTGAGTAGGCGGGACCTGAAGGGTGCGCAACACATTTCCTGCTGCAGCATCCATATATTTGGTGTACAGGCCACCCCAGATAGCATAGTTGATAGGTGTAAAGATAGGTGCTCCCAGTGTAGTTACGGTACTCATCAGCACAGAGAGTTCCGCATTTCCTTTAGCATATGATGTCATAAAGTTTGACACAGCGCCGCCTGGACATGAAGCCACCAAAATCAGGCCCATAGCCACTATCGGAGGTACGAAACTGTGAAACAGTACGCAAAGCAGGAATGTTACGAGCGGAAATATGAGCCATTGGCATGCCAGCCCCAAGAACAAGGCCCGGGGTCTGTTGAATACGCCACGGAAGAACTGAGGTTTCAAGCCAAGTGCAACACCATACATAACTACAGCCATAAACAGCATCAGCAACCAGTTTCCTGTCCTGTTGAAGTTGATCGTAAGTGCATCCAATTGTTGCAGACTATCGTACATGTTCAGTTCTGATCCGTTCCGTTTGGAACAAAATTGGGGCAAACTTAACAATTATCCTCCAAACAACCAAAATCACGCGGATTGATTGTATCTTCGTGAAGTTAAACATCTCTAACAACAATGAAGATTCTCCTTATCGTAGTTGGAAAAACTGACCAGCAATGGCTTACAGAGGGCATCAGCCAGTATATTGACCGTCTCTCACACTACAGTCAGTTTGAGTTGCAGGTCATTCCCGATATACGCAACACACGTAGCATGGAGGCGCAAGTACAGAAAGTACGTGAGGGAGAACAGATATTAAAACTGCTGCAACCTTCTGATGATATCTGGTTGCTTGATGACAAGGGCCGTGAAATGACATCACCCGAGATGGCCCGATGGCTAGAAAAACGCATGTCGCAATCCACCAAACGTCTGGTATTCATTATCGGAGGCCCGTACGGATTCTCACCCGATGTCTATGACCGCGTTCCGGGCCGCCTTTCACTCTCACGCATGACATTCTCCCACCAGATGGTACGCCTTATATTCGTAGAGCAGCTCTACCGTGCCTTCAGCATCCTCAACAACCTCCCCTATCACCATGAGTAATAGTGCTGCCGCACTATTACAATTGAGAATTGAAAATTGAAAATTAAAAAAAAAGACGGTCCTATGGATCGTCTTTTTTTATGCCGCGGGCTTCACGCACCGCATGGCTAATTCTCAATTCTAAATTCTCAATTTATTAAAACAGGAGTTCGTAGGTGTCATAGACAACGGCGCGGGCACCGAATCCCTCTTTCTGCGATATCAGACCTTCGTTCAGGTTACTGCCTCCCATAAGCGTGGATGTGCCGTAATCCATATAATGACGGGATTTGAATACATCGTCCATCAGAGTGCTGAAAAGCATGTCAAGCGCTCCCGATGCACGTCCCTGGGCTGATGATGCTATATATTGCGTCTTGGCCACTGTTCCGGTATCATATACCAAAGTACCGGCCACAATCTCCTCACCATCCTTTGCCACAAAGAGTCTGATGTTTTCAGGGAATCGGCTCTGAAGCAGTCTGATCTCATCAAGGGTATGCACCGGATGTGATCCGTATTTTTCCTTAAGCAGTTCAGTCAGAATATTCCAGTAAACCTCAATATCGCTGTCAAAATTGCCCTCTACAATAGTGAGGCCGCTTTTGGTGGCTTTCTTGAACCCGCGTTTGCGCAATGTGCTCAGCGGAATACGCTTTGTGAGGTCCACTATGGAGCTTATTTCACGCTTCTTGATGGTAGCGCCGTTCTGCGAGAGAGCATACAGGTCTTCATCGGCAGGCAATGAAGTGTAAATCCTTGGAACAGGCTTGTAAATCCACCTTACTGCACCCAGATTCTTCTTCATCCACCCGATAGCGCATCGGAATACTTCAAGGGCATCCTCAGCCGTAAAGTTCATTCCGGTTATAAGACCACCGTACGTAAGCCCGCCGTGTGACTGAACAGTGTTCTCATCCTTAAGCCAGTTTGCAGGCAAAAGCGCCAAAAGCGCACCTTTTTTATAGAACATCAGGGAACAATCCGTAAAGCGGTCAGAATGATAATCCATATACCCCCTGTCAAACAGGAAAGTGCCGTTCTTGGAACTCTTTACGAACCTGTTCCATAATTCCCTATGAGCAGGTTCATATTGAACCGCTACAACATCATTTGTGCTATACTCCGGATGGTCCAGCACATAATCTTCAGTACGGAAAATATGCGATGTAAGCACCATAACCGATGAGTTTGGCGCAAAATCCCTCAACTCACACCAGATACCGGGTGGGAGCAGAATTCCCCTTGATGCTGAATCCATTAGGATCTCAGCCTTATCGGTTCCGTCATCAATCAACAAGCGGAAACTGCCTGTTACAGGTATCAGCACCTGAGAGCACTCTATGTGGGAATGTCCGCCACGAGTCTTGTCAGCAGGCATGCCATACATCCAGAATACTCGTTCAATATGAAATGGTATATGGTTTACACTCTCTGCAAAAGAGAGTGAACCCCTGTCATCTTCAAACCTAGGGAAATCAATGATTCTGCAGCCGTGAGGCAGTTTGATATCGTTGTCCTGTGACATGATTCCAATAAAGAAAGCAAGCTTTTCTTTTGTAAAGATACTGCAAACCGAGAGGAGAAAAAACAAGTTTACTTGATTTTTTATTCCGAGGAGCAGCGTATCTTATTTAAAGATAACGATTTTTACGCGGCTTTGTTGTTTTTTGAAAAAATATCATCCCAAAACTTGCAGAACTCAAAACTGCTCATTA
Organism: uncultured Bacteroidales bacterium; assembly: GCA_902774275.1. Lineage (GTDB taxonomy): Bacteria > Bacteroidota > Bacteroidia > Bacteroidales > Bacteroidaceae > Colenecus. Next base: position 10,503 of record CACYHN010000037.1, on the reverse strand, counting down.
CCTTTGTGCCCGGTTCCCAGGGAAGTTTGGGTGAGTGGCTGAAACCAGCAGTTTGCTAAACTGCCGTACGGGTAACCGTACCGGGGGTTCGAATCCCCCAGCTTCCGCCCCCTTAAGTTGACATAACGTAACCGCATGGCGCTTTCATCTAACGGTTAGGATACAAGATTCTCAATCTTGGCATACGGGTTCGATTCCCGTAGGCGCTACAAAAAACAAGAGGTCTCGATGACCTCTTGTTTTTTATAGCGCCTGAGGCGGCTTTTTTTAGTTTGCTATCGCAAACGCGCTCCATTTCATTCCGCTTGGCGGCCTACCCGGCCGCTCTCGCTCGCATACTCGCTTCGCCCCAATACGTTTGAACGTGCGTAACGCAGGTGCTTACGTATTATTTGGTGGTGTTTGAGCGTTTAAGGCATCTGTCTATTAGGAATGACAGTGCTATTGAGAGAGTTAGAGCTAATGATATTGTCGTGAAAGATGATATGCTCAGATTTGTTTTTTCTGTAAGGAGTTCCAGATAGCGGATTACGAGCTGGTGGATCATGTAGAATGGAAAACTTACTTGCCCTAGACGTTGAAGCAACGGAGTTGAGAGCAAGCCTCCGGGATTTAAGGAGATGCTTATCAGCATTATTGCTGCGGCTGGCCAGAATATCCATGCCATAAGGGTAATCTGCGCTGAAATAAGGATTGACATTACCATAAGTATCAGGAATGACAGCACGGATACCGTTTTCAGAATCACATTGTGTCTTTGTACGTATTCGGTTACAGATACATTATCCTTAAGCCTCTGATAACACATTCCGGACAATATGCCTACCGTGAAATCACACAGGCGTACCACAGGATTGACGTAAAGGACCGTATTCCTCATATCGGCCGGAGTCCATATGCAAAGAATGCAATAAACTGCCAGAGCCGGCAAAATAAACATCCATCGTTTATTCCTGGAATCAAGCAGTCTGGACAGGAACGGGAATACCGCAACCAGAAATACCATGTCAGAAAGGAACCATGAAACTCCGTTGAATGAGTAATAGACCGATGACAACGGGAACCAGCTCTGCATGAGCAGAGCATTGACACCCAGGATAGCACCATTCTTCCACCCCTGTCCAGCATCCAATGAAACCGGGATTGCAATCAGCATTGTAATCCAATGCAGAGGATAGAACTTAGCCAGTCTGCTCTTAAGGAATACGCGGTAATCAAAATCGGCCGCCTTCACCTTCCTGCCATAGCCAAGCGCATAGCAGAAACCGATCAGCACAAAGAAACAAGCCACGCCCATATCACCCCCACCGGGATATGACGGCAAGGCGTGATGAAAGAATATAACCAGGATGAGGATGAACCTCAATGACGTAAGTTCCTTTATCATAGCGCAAAAGTAAATATAATCTGCGCCTCACACACTATCCTTAAGACTTTTGTTGCCTACGGACAAAAAATACGTACAAAAGAAGTACCACATTCATCATCAGCGAGTAGAGGATGGCGGGAATGGCCATCTCGGCGCTGTTGAAAATGAAGGGGCTTGTGGCTATGGCTATTGCTTGGGCAGCGTTCTGCATTCCCACCTCAATTACAACGGTGCGGCGTTGCTGGGCATTGTTCTTTACTAAGCGTGACAGCATTGACGAACAGAGAATAGCAACCAGAATCAGCACTGTGACACATACACATATTACTCCCAGATTATCCAGAATGGTACGGTGGTTTTGAATGTAGAACACGGTAATCAGTACCATCAGCAGCGGGAACGCAAGCTTGGAGAGAACCTTATCGGTTCCGGCTGCAGCCTTGGGAAAAACGTAGTGCATTCCTATACCTAAAAGTACAGGTAGCAGCATAAGCAACAGGTTCTGTTTTATCAGATTGCCCACCGGCAGTGTGATACCCACGCTCTCACCTATCATCCGTGTAGCCCAACTCATGATAACCGGAATAGTAAACAGCGTGATAACACTGCTCAGAGCCGTAAGCGTGACAGACAGCGCCACATCACCGCCAGCCAGTTTTGAGAACACGTTCGATGAGCTCCCGCCCGGACAGCAAGCAATCAGAATCAGTCCGATAAAGAACACCGGAGTAAGATTGAAAGCCCACGCCAGTCCAAGCGCAATCAGGGGTAACAGCACAAGCTGCCCAAAAAGGGCAACGACAATGGGCCATGGATGGCGGAACACCTTGCCAAAATCCTCAAACCTGAGCGTAAGCCCCAGATCAAACATCAGCAGACAGAGTATCGGCAGAACTATCCAGATTGTATTCATTTTTCCTTAATTTTTTCAGCCCGCAAAGTTACGATATTTCGCGCAAAAAAGAGAGGATGACTCTCAAGCCATCCTCTCTTATATCAAACTATATTTTATTTAAAGTCTACCTGAGCCCCTGTTTCGCGGATGCGAAACTAAAACAAGGTCAGGGATTCCTGGGTCAAGTCGATTATTTAAAATCGACTTGTGCCCCCGTTTCGCGGATGCGAAACTAAAACAAGGTCAGGGATTCCTGGGTCAAGTCGATTATTTAAAATCGACTTGTGCCCAAGGAATCCACTTTTGTACCTCTTTGTCTTCAAGGGTCTTGTCAACATGCATGATGATGGTGTTGGCATCCTCCTTGCCCAGCAGGAACTTGTCAATGAATGCCTCTACCTCAGGATACTGGCTCTGTGGGAGCTGGCAATGTCCGTGACCACCCTGGATTGAGAATCCCATGCGGTCCTCGATGCCGAATTTCTTCCATACCTCACGGGCAGCTACGCATGATACGTAACCAGCCTCATCGGCCAACCACTCATAGTCAGTGTTGCCAAGTACCAGGAGGGCACGCGGGCAAACCAGAGCGCAGAGTTCATGGTGGTCATAAGGAAGCTTTGATACATTCTCCTCCTTCCAGTCCCACATGGACTTCATGAACCAATGTTCATCGGTAGCACCCAGGTTCTCAACCTTACCAAGGGTCTGTGATACACGCCATGCAGCAGCACCGCCGCCACCGGGCTCCTGAGCGATGGTAAGAGCTATACGCTCATCCATAGCACCTGACCAAAGAGCCATCTTACCGGCGTATGAGCAACCGGTGATACCGATGTGCTTCATATCGATCTTGCTGGCAGCACCAACAATCTCCAGGCCATCGATCAAACGGCTTACACCCCATGTCCACATTGAGTAGGCACCGTTGTCAACCAGCTCAGGATAGAGACGGTCAAACTCATAGTCGCCACGGTCCTTCTTCTGGCCGCCGCCACCAAAGCCACCCATCTGTGAGTAGCTGTTCACCTGGCTCTCCCTGAAGTTCATGGTAGCGATCTTACGCTCGCTGAAGAACTGACGGGGCAGGCTGTTGTTTGATGCACCGATCATAAGTGGGAACGGGCCGTCACCCTCAGGATAAGTGATCTGAGCGCTGATGGTCAGAGTCTCACCATTGCGGGTAACCTTTACGGTAAGGGTATTGTTCTCAAGAGATGCCTCGATGTCCTTCTTGTCAACCATAGGCTTCTCACCAATCTCATAGTGCTGGAGTTCACGTACTATCTCGGCACGACGCTTCTCCCAATCCTTGAACTTCTTAACCTGTTTCTTGCTGTTTTCGAACTCAAACGGATTAGGCAAAGTCTCCAGATTCTTGGCGTCACTTACTGACGGGAAAGCGGGAGCTGCATACTTGGCACCTGTAAACTCCTGGTCATAAACCAAAGGAACTGATGACTTCTTTGCTGTCACTGATGCTGCAGCCAGGACTGCGGCTGCAACCAAAATGGATTTCATTCTCATCATTTATTTGTAAGTTATTTTTAGGTTAATAAATTCTTTCCTTCAAAAAGCGCCCAAATATAGCGCTTAATTTTAATATACTATAACTCTTTTCCGGTTAAACCTTTTTAAAATGACCCAAAAATCAGAACCCGATACGCATTTTGACAGGGAGATGGTCAGAATAACCATTCTGATAACGCCTACCGTTATAGGTACGGAACGGTTTTACGCCGCCATAGGCATCATCATCCGTCATAAGGAACGGCAGCCTCATTATCTCTGCGCTTAACATTTCCGTACAGCCCAATCCGTTGAGCAGTGATGCAGATACCACAAACTGGTCATACTTGTCCCACAATCCGTCATATTTGTAACTGCCGTCATCCATCGGGTCCATTACGGTAACCAATTCCCTATCCCGTTCATTCCTGCCCGATGCAAACGCGTGAGTGCCCAAACCATTACGCACAGCGGGGTCATCAGGACCTTCATTCAGATCACCCATAATTACAACGTATGGTTTATGGCGAACACTGAAAATACTGTCCACCGATGCACGCACCACCCCGGCCGCACACATCCTGAACGGCTCTGTCTGCTCCGTGCCATTGTAACGGCTAGGCCAGTGACACACATAAATATCCAATGTATCAAGATTCTCCAGCACACCTGTCACATGCAGGATATCACGGGTGGCGCCTCCTCCCAGCGGACGCAGATTCACCCTGAGGCTCTCATACCCAAGCATACGGAAAAAGTTCTTACGATACAGTAGCGCCACATCAATACCGCGCCTGTCAGGTGAGTCTGTCATCACAAACCTATAGCCCGCCCCACGCAATGCAGAGCGGGCGGTCAAATCAGTAAGAACGGTCTCATTCTCCACCTCAGCGAGCCCCACAATTGCAGGAGCCTGATCTTCATCGGCAGCAACTATGACCTTGGATATGGCATCCAACTTATCCCAGTATCGGGAACGGGTCCAATGGTAATCACCATCAGGAGTATATGCATCATCATCTTTGAGAGGGTCATCCTCAGGATCGAACAGATTCTCGGCATTGCAGAACATAAGAGTCATGCTTTGCTGTGAGAATAACGTAACCGTAAACAATGTGCAAACAAACAGGAAAAGGAAAAAACGTTTCATTATATGGTTTTTATTCTAAGGGAACATACTGATAACAGCCGGCATCGGCACCAAACACAGGTCTTTCCACGCCTGCCAGATCCACAGTCCATACTGTAGAGAGATCATCGGCTATGCCGCGTGCACGAGACATTGAATCTAAAGCAAATACTGACCTGAAATCTTCAAGTGTATTATTTCTGAAATTATATGCGCCCCCCTTCTTTTTACCGTGACGATCAAACACAACATTATGATAATGTGTATCGAGCGAATCGGACACCATCAGAAGGGAGTTGTTTACAACATAAGCATCAAGATTCTTTATTGAGTCAGAGAGATTGGTCACGAATTCATTTGAATGACGGCCCGTAATGATGCAGTTCCTGAACAGGGCGCTGCCGAACGGCACCACTGCATCTCCGCGATGATCAGAAATAATCACCGCCTGGCTACCCACCTTCCAAAGACTTAATGACGCAATAGTGCAGAATGTAAACTCAGCCTTTCCGCCTGCCAGATCCACGCACGATTCTCCCGCATTGGTAATCTGTGAGTTGACCACGTCAATCCGGCAACCGGTAGCTTCAATACAGTTACCGTTCACATTATGTACTATCGATGAATACATGCTGAATTTACTGTCATCGGCCGATGCACTGTCTGCTTTAATCCCAAACTCACCGCCGTGAATATCACAATACCGGAACACATTTCCATAACTGCCACCACGGATATGGATACCGCCCCACTGCGATGTCAGCAGATCATACGCCACCGGAGGAGTGGTATGCATCTGGTCAAGACGGTCGCCACGCATAACGATCATGCTGTCGGCGGTACCTTGAGCCACCACCTTACCTGCCACATCAAGCACTGCCCTGTCATGGAAATAAAGCCTTGCGCCAGGAGCCAAGGTCAGTGTAGCACCCTCAGCCACATAAAGAGTGTCAAAAATCAGATGAGGCAAATATGCCGTCAGCGTTGTATCATGCTCTATACGCTTGCCTCTCAACCTTAAGGCATCCTGCCCGTATGCCGCCAGCCTCACAAACTGCACGTTACCGCTTTCCAGAACAAAACGCACGGAATCAAATGCATGAAACAGTTCCGGTACGCCCTTTTCCGGGATATTGACCGATACATAACAGAACAGACTGTCATGAGCCGCAATCTCAAGGTCAGTAATCTGCGTACCACCTTCACCATCAAGATTCATCCGGAACGGGCTCAATGACCCGCCGCCCATGACTGCATCAAAACGCAGGCCTACATCATTGGGATTATATACCATGAATTGGGCCGATGCCGATGCCACACCGGTAAACACGGTGTCCATCTTAAGTGTATCGACAGAGAAATCAAGTGTGTACCGGCTGTCCGCACTGAATGTCCAGTCATCCTGGCATGACAGGATGGATATCGGAATCAGCAATATGGATAATATGCGGTGCAGTTTCATCTCTGATGATAGTTTTGGTGCGCTAAGATAAAACGTAAATCGCAAATAAAAAGTATCTTCGCAGCCTAAAAACAAGAAACACTTAAATGAAAGCCCGTCTACTCAAATTCTTTAAGGACTGGATGCTTGTAATAGGCATGTTTACCGGCGCCGGAGCATACCTTATCTATATGCAGATCCCGTCTATTCACACCGCGGGACCTATTCTTGAAATCATTTGCCGTAAGACACAGCCCATACTGCTCTTTCTTATGCTGTTCATCAGCTTCAGCAGGATAGAGCCCCGTCAGCTTACATTCAGGAAATGGCATCTCCATAACCTGCTTTTACAGGTTCTTTCATTCCTTGCACTTTGCCTTACGGTTGTATGGGCCATGCACAGCAATAACCCTGCCGCTACGTGGATTCTGCGCCATCGCGTTCTTTTTGAATCGGCCATGCTCTGTATGATATGCCCTACCGCTACCGCCTGCGCCGTAGTGACAGGAAAGTTGGGAGGTGATATGGCACAGGTGGTCATGTACACCATAATCATTAATCTTGCTGTATCAATAGTGGTGCCGCTTACCGTACCGTTGCTTTACCCGCAGGCAGGAATCTCCTTCATAGCCGCATTCAGCCGCATTTTGGCAAAAGTTTTCCCACTACTTATCATGCCCTGCCTTACCGCATGGGCAGTCAGGTGGCTAATGCCCCGTGTCCATGAATGGATAGCATCCAAGATGAACCTCTCATTCTATCTGTGGAGCGTATCTCTTACCATAGCTGTCATGATGAGTACACGTGCCATCATAAAGAGCGGCGTAGGAATATGGACACTGGTAGGCATAGCAATAGTCTCTATGGCCTGCTGTGTATTCCAGTTCTGGATAGGTCGCCTTAACGGCAAGAGAATCGGCTGCCGCATCGAGGCCAGTCAGGCTTGCGGACAAAAGAACACCGTATTTGGCATATGGATGGGTTACACCTTCTGGACTCCCGTAGTCTCAGTGGCCGGCGGTTTCTACACCATCTGGCACAACATCCACAACACACGCCAGCTCTACAAGGCAAAAAATAATTGAGAATTCTCAATTTTCAATACCTTTGCATCCAGATGGAAGGACTTTTTATAAACAGAATCAAGGATTTTATACTCAGCAACAACCTCCTGGCCCCTGGTGCCAAGGTGGTTGCGGGAGTGAGTGGAGGTGCTGACAGCACTGCCTTGCTACTCATTCTGTTACGCCTAGGCTACCATGTTCATGCCGTACACTGCAACTTCCATCTGAGGGGCTCAGAGAGCAACCGGGATCAGCAGTTCGTGACAGATCTGTGCAACAAACTGGGAGTTGAACTGGAAATCTGCCAATACAACACTCAACAGTACGCATCGGACCACGGAATATCCATAGAGATGGCTGCCCGTGAACTGCGTTATACCGATTTTGAACGTATCATGCATAAGTGCTGCGCAAGTGCCGTTTGCATAGCCCACCACCGCGATGATTCCGTAGAGACCGTTCTCCTGAATCTTATCCGCGGCACCGGAATCAAGGGACTCACCGGAATCAAACCGCGCAACGGCCATATCATCCGTCCGTTGCTGTGCGTATCCAGGGAGGACATTGAAAACTGGCTCAATGAGATTGGCCAAGCGTATGTAACTGACAGTACCAATCTTGAGACTGATTACACCCGCAACAAGATACGTAACCAGTTGCTGCCGCTTATGCGCAGCATCAACCCCGATGCCGACAATGCCGTAAATGACACAGCCAGGCACTTACAGCAGACATATGCAATTTACAGCAAAGCCATTGAAAAGGCAATAAACCGGATTGTCACCATAAGTGACAGCATCACTACCATAAGCATTCCGGAACTCAATAAAGAGGCCGATGCCGGGGCCGTTCTATTTGAGATTCTTACTCCGATGGGATTCAACAGTACCCAGATTGAGGATGTCGTGACCTCACTCAACTCACAGCCAGGCACCAGGTTTTTCTCAGCAACCCATCAACTGATCAAAGAACGTGACTCTTTAACCGTATCGCCCATCGCGAGTTCAACGTTCAAACCTATGACCTTGGACCTGAAGCCCGATACCACATCCGCCCTACCCGACGGTTGCATCCTGAACATTGCCACAGCTCACGCAGGCACGCCCATATCAAAACTGCAGTCAACAGCCACATTTGACGCAGACCTCATCAAAGGTCCTGTTACAATCCGGCCATGGCAGGAAGGCGATTGGTTCATCCCTTTCGGAATGAAAGGCCGCAAGCTGGTAAGTGACTATCTTACAGACTGCAAGGTTAGCGCTTTTGACAGACAAAAGCAGCTTGTGGCTACTTGCGGAAATGATATAATCTGGGTAATGGGACGCCGCAGTGACAACCGTTATCGCGTAACTGACAAGACAACAACACAACTCATACTTTCATTGTCATGAAATACTATATCAAAATCACATCTGCACTTCTGGCTATTCTCTTACTGGGAAGCTGTCAAAAAGATTATGATATGGATGACACCCAGGAAGCCGAAAGTTATACCAAAGAGTGGTATCAGATTGCAAAAATTGACACCCTTACATTTTCTGATATAGTAAATTCGATATCAGGCGCGAACATCAGTTTAAGTTTAGGCATAGATCTGGTCAGGGCATCGTTTCTGTATCAATCAAAAAACAATGAAACCATAGATACTCTTTCAGGATGCGTATGCTGGCCGGTGCGAACCGCAACATGCTCCAACATCCTGCTTGAGAACCACTACACATCTTCCAGATGGGACGAGTGCCCGTCACAGACTCCAATGCCCGGTATGTATAAGTGTTCAATGTTAAGAACCGCCATCTACATAGGACCTGATTATCAGGGATTAGGGCTTTCACGCAATCTGCCTCAACCCTATTTCAACACAGTACTTTTGGCAGACCAGAGCATCGACTGTTTTAAGGCTGCTCTCTCCATTCTCAAGGATTTGGGACCTACATTATCGGACGATTATTCAACGTACAACATAGGTTACTCTTTGGGAGGAGCCGTCTCACTAGGTGTAGCCCGCCGTGTTGAGCTTGAACCCGAAGTAAAAAAGATCATGCATCTCAAAAAAAGTTACTGCGGTGCCGGACCGTATGATCAAGTTGCCATGATGGACCTTTTTCTTTCACAGCCCGACAAGGTGCTGGATCTGGCTTTATCACTTCCGTTTGCAATAAAGAGCATACTCTTTTCCAGTCCGTCGCTCAGTGCCAAATACAGCGAGTCAGATTTCTTTACACAAGGCTTGCTGGACAGCGGCATATTGGAAAAGATTGACACCCGGGATTATGACACCGGTCAATTAAACAGAATGTTATATGATGCCGGCTTCACCACCCCCAACACCATATTGTCAGCCGATTTGTTACAGGGTGACACACAAATTGCCATAGAATTCCGGCAGGAACTGGGCAAACTGAATCTGACTACAGGTTGGACTCCCACCATACCCATCCTTTTCTACCACTCAAAAGCTGATGAAGTAGTCCCCATAGTATGCCTTGAATGTATTCAGGCCAACATGGCAGATAATCCTAACATAACCTATAAGGTTGACGACACTGGAGAACATGGGAGTTCTGGAACTAAATTTTATCTGGGAGTAATTTGACCCAAAAATGACCCAAAAGGGACTAAAAAAGGTTCGGAAAAAAAATTTCCGAACCTTTTTTACAATTCTAAATCTTAGATTCTCACTTCTTGGCTGCAAGAGCCTGAGCTACGTCAACGGCACAAGCTACTGAGCAACCCACCATCGGGTTGTTACCGATACCAAGGAAGCCCATCATCTCAACGTGTGCGGGAACTGAAGATGAACCTGCAAACTGAGCGTCTGAGTGCATACGACCCATGGTGTCAGTCATACCGTATGAAGCAGGACCGGCGGCCATGTTATCGGGATGCAGGGTACGGCCTGTACCACCACCTGAAGCTACTGAGAAATAAGGCTTGCCAGCCAGAACACGCTCCTTCTTGTAAGTACCTGCTACGGGGTGCTGGAAACGTGTGGGATTGGTTGAGTTACCTGTGATAGATACGTCAACACCCTCCTTCCACATGATAGCTACGCCCTCACGAACGTCGTCAGCGCCATAGCACTTAACCTTGGCA
>CACYHN010000036.1 GCA_902774275.1 uncultured Bacteroidales bacterium | reverse complement strand
TATTCAGGAAGCAGAAACACCTGCTCCGGATAATCACCCATACACTCTTATCAATGTGCCTTTCTACTATGCCGGACAGATAGCCACAATACTAAAACAAGTGTTGGAAAGCAAATAACTCCACAAAAAAGGTCCCACATGCTCCACATACAAAAAGGCCGCCATCGGCGACCTTTACCGGCCCGGAGGGCCGCCCGTTTCCGAAAGGAAACTAAAAAGAGGTTCCACATGCTCCACATACAAAAAGAGGCCGCATTGCGACCTCTTTTTGCATGTGGAGCATACGAGACTCGAACTCGTCACCTCTTGACTGCCAGTCAAACGCTCTAGCCAGATGAGCTAATGCCCCAAAACCTGAATCCCTTTCAGAATTCGGACGCAAAGGTAACAATTAGGATTGAATTATTGCTATCTTCGCAAAAGAAAAATTCAGTGAATGGCACAACAGCTGGCCGAGAAAATAATACTGGGTATAGACCCTGGCACTAACGTGATGGGCTATGGCGTTATCAAAGTGCAAGATAACAAGGCGTCCATCGTCACTATGGGTGTAATTGACATGCGCAAGGAGGATGACGTGTATCTCAAGCTTGGCCATATTTTCCAGCGCGTGAACGGCATCATAGACTCTTATCTGCCCGATGAGATGGCCATTGAGGCGCCTTTCTTTGGCAAGAACGTGCAGTCCATGCTCAAACTGGGGCGTGCGCAAGGGGTTGCAATTGCCGCTGCGATAAACCACAGCGTACCTATCACGGAATATGCTCCGCTTAAGATAAAGATGGCTATCACAGGTAATGGTAGCGCCAGTAAGGAGCAGGTGGCCGGTATGCTTCAGCGTATGCTTCATCTTGAAGAGAGTGAAATGCCTAAATTCCTTGATGCTACCGATGCCCTGGCCGCCGCCTATTGCCACTATCTGCAGATGGGTCGTCCCGATACCGGCAAGAAAGGCCCCAAGAGTTGGAAGGAATTCATCAACAGTAATCCTGCTAAGGTATCAAAACGTAAGATCTGAAAATCTGTTGATAATTATTCTAAAAAACAGACAAAAGGTCCGGTGATGAGTTCTATTTATTTGTAACTTTGCAGTGCAAAAACTATAAACATTTACAGTCATTTCTTTATGGATTCAAGCAATCCTTTCCTGGTCTTTTGCGGTACAAACACCATGTACCTGGCCAAAGAGATATGCGATTACCTTAAGTGCCCCCTGGGCAACATGAATGTGGCTCATTTTGCAGACGGTGAGTTTGCAGTATCGTATGAGGAGTCTATCCGCGGCGCGGATGTATTCCTGGTACAGTCCACATTTCCGTCATCGGACAATCTGATGGAGCTTCTGCTCATGATTGATGCAGCCAAGCGTGCATCGGCCAAGTCAGTGAATGCCGTTGTTCCTTACTTTGGTTGGGCCCGTCAGGACCGTAAGGACAAGCCGCGTGTGTCAATAGGCGCCAAGTTGGTGGCCGATATGCTCAGCACCGCCGGAATAGACCGTCTTATTACTATGGACCTGCATGCAGACCAGATTCAGGGATTCTTTGACGTTCCGGTAGATCATCTGTATGCTTCAATGGCTTTCCTGCCTTATATCCAGAGCCTTAAGCTTGATGATCTGGTTATGGCTGCTCCTGATGTAGGTGGAAGTAAGCGTGCCAGCGCATATGCCAAGTTCCTGGATGTGCCTCTGGTGCTTTGCCAGAAGACCCGTACCCGTGCCAATGTGGTGGATGATATCCGTATCATAGGTGATGTGCAGGGCAAGAATGTGGTTATTGTTGACGATATCGTTGATACCGCAGGTACAATTTGCAAGGCTGCCGATGTCATGAAGGAGGCTGGCGCCAACTCTGTACGTGCTATTGCATCACACTGCGTGATGTCAGGTGATGCACCTGTACGCGTAGATAATTCACATCTGGAGGAGATTGTTTTCACCAACAGCATTCCTTACCGTAACCCTATTCCATGTAAGAAACTCAAGCAGGTATCTATTGCACAGATGTTTGCAGAGACTATCCGTAGGGTCATTTTGAATGAGTCTATCAGCTCACAATACTTAATCAAATGATAAAGAAACTGTTATTAGCCTTTGCCGCTGTGGCCGTCATGGCATCATGTGGCAGTAAGAGTTCCTATAAGATAAACGGTCAAGTTGAAGGTCTGGAGGACGGTACTGTAATGACGTTGAACGTTATTGATTACAACAGTCTGATGCCTCTGGATTCAGCTGTTCTCAAGAACGGAAAGTTCTCTTTTAAGGGTGAGACCGATACCGCTCAGATAGCAGTCATTACTTTTGAACTGGATGACAATATCGGAGGATGTGAGTTGTATCTTGAGAATGGAAAGATTGATGTCTATTTGGATATTGAAAACGGATATCAGCGTGTTGAGGGTGCTCCCAACAATGATGCCTTCCAGAAATTCATAGATGAATCACAGGCTTATAATGATGAGGCCAGTGAGATAGAGGATAAGATCCGTATAACCCTGGCATCACAGGGTGACTGCTCAGATCTTTATGACCAAATGGGTGACTTACAGGAGCGTTTCAAGGCGTTGCTCGCCAAGGATATAGTGGACAACGCCCGTTTATACTACGGATACAGGCAGTTGATAGATAACTACAGCCTTTTTGATCCGGAGGATGTTATGGAAATGCTTGAGAAACTGGCTCCTACATTTGGTGGCGATATCGTATTCGGTCAGCTTACCTCTATGATAAAATCTCAGCTCTCCGTCAGTCTGGGACAGAATTACCTTGATTTTGAGACTGCTTTACTTGATAAGAAGGGTGGTTTTGATACCAAAGCCAAACTATCAGATTATGTGAGCAAGAACAAGATTACCCTGCTTGACTTCTGGGCCAGCTGGTGCACTCCTTGCATGAATGAGGTTCCCAATCTCAAGGCTGCTTACAACAAGTTCAAATCAAAGGGATTCGAGATTGTAAGTGTTTCTGTTGATGATGATACTGAGGCATGGCAGAATGCAATCAAGGTCAATGGAATGAACTGGGTACAGTTGTGGAACGGTGCCGATGATGCGGCAAGTTCACCAGCTTCAGACTATTCTGTAACAGCAATTCCCTGCACATTCCTGATTGATGCTGAGGGTACTATCATAGGACGTAATCTCCGCGGTGATGAACTGGAGAAAGCTCTGGAAGACTACTTTAAGAATTGAGAATTGAGAATTAACAAGCACCTGCGTTAGAAAGACCTGCGTAAAACCCGCGACATTAAAAGGCGTTCGAAAAATCTTTCGAACGCCTTTTATAATTTTCAATTTTCAATTTTCAATTTATTTCGTTACGGCCGGCGTGAAATCTTTTTCATAAGATCACTGCGGTTAGTGCTGAACTGAAGCGTATTGGCTGCAATAACGTAGTTCTGCGGGTCAACACAGTTGCGGTATGCGTAGAGCAGGAAGTCATATCGGTTTGAATCAAACTGGAATGTCTTGGCCATATCGGCTATCTGACGTGATGTAAGCAGGTTCCCGGCTACAATCATATCAGCCAGTTTCTCACGTGAAGAATCAAAGGTCTCATTCTTGAGGGCCTTGATGATGGCGCTCATATCGGAACTGCTTACTTTGCCGTAAGGCTCTCCGTCGCGGTGCCTGTGCTCTTCATCTTCTATCACAAACTTCATTATCTTGTCACGGCTTGAGCTGAATTGAAGCGTGGGCAGTACGCGATAGAAGTTGTGGCAGTCTATGCAATTCAAGTATGCCTTCTTGAGGAACTTTACGCGGTTGTCATCAAAAGAAAAATTCTCCGATATGCGTGTTATCTGTGCAACGGTCATGAGCCCGCCGGTGCTGAATATCATATCGGCCATCTTTAGACGGTCTGAATCAAAGCGCTCGTGTTCAAAGGCCCTGATCACCTCATTGTCAACTACTTTGACCGGAATGGGGCGTGGTGCGGGATCTATGACAGGTTCGCGTTGCTGACGACGCGGCTCCTCTCTGCGTGCCTGACGTTCATCCCTGCGCTCTGTGCGTGCTTTCCTGACTACTCTGGACTGTGCCTGAATACTCTCTGTGCTAAGCAGAAGGACTGCAACTGCTATGCAAATCATCATTGTAATCCGTTTCATAGTTGTTGTGTTTAAGTGGTTGTTTCTATTATTAAGATGCACAAAAACGTGAAATGTTAATTCAGGATTAAATTTTCAATTTTCAATTTTCAATTTTCAATTCTCCGCTCGGCCCGAAGGGACGCTTTTACAAAGCGTAGCGACTAAAAGAATTTTCAATTATTTATTTACGACTTCGCGCTCAAAGAAATCCAAAAAGAAAGGCCAGTTGGGCCCCGCCTCATGCCCGCCGTGGTGTTGGCGATAGGTGAGGCGGCCGTCCATGAGACCGTTGTCCATGCCGGGGAACAGGTCTGTGCCTACACCTTTATATCCAAACAGTTCATATACGGGTGATGCCTTTGAGGCCGATATGAATGAACCCACCACATCCTGCCACTTGTCGCCGCTCCAGCTGCCGGTAGAGATGAAGCATGCACGCGGGGCGCAGAGGGCAATGAGTTCATGCTGGTCAACTGGCAGGTCATTCTCAGTAAGCGGGTCTGTACCGTATTTGATAAGGTTGCCGCATACCCAGTGATACTCCTCATTTGAAACTATGTTCCCGATGCTCTCACCGCAGTCTCTGCGCCATCCTGCAGCGCCGGCCTTGCCTGATGATGCTATGAATCCGGCTGCTATGCGCTCCTCAAAGGCCATGGCCACGAGTGATGCCTTGCCATAGCGTGATACGCCCTCAATGGCGCACTTGGTGGCATCGAATGTCTTATCGGTTTCAAAGTAGTCAATGAGTCGTGACAGCCCCCAGCCCCATGCACGGAGTGAACCCCAGTCAGTGGGCTGGCGGAACTCACCCTTGTTGCAGAGTCCGATGATACCGTTGGTGAGGCCTGAACCGGCATCGGCCTGGATGGATGAGGGGTTGATGGTGGCAGCGGCCCAACCGCGCTCTATTACCATCTGCTGCCATGATGTGCTGCCGGCGCGGACACGGGTGGGATCACCGCCTCCGAATCCAAACTCTATGATTACAGGCAGGTTCTGCTTGCCCTCAGGATAGACCACATTGGCCTGTATCTCTACAGTTATTGCGGGATACATGGAGTTATCGACCACACCTTTGAGCATGCGTACTACTACGGGTGTTCCGGCAAAATCCTTCTTCTCCTCACTGGTTACCTCCCATTTTACGCCTGGTACGTTATCAGGAATGCGGCCATAGACATTGTCCTCAAAGAGTTTTACAATCTCCGGACGGCGCACCTTGGTCCACATCTTGGCATTCTTTACCTTCTTTCCGCTTTCTGTTACCAATGGATCGGGGTAGAAGGGGTAGGGGTTGGCTATGAGTTCGTCATAGTTGGGGTGTTTGCTCTCATCCTGACTGTTGGGCTGGCGACCTTCACGGGGCTGGTCAACACCTACTTTTGCCAGCATATCGGCATAATCGGCTGCCGCAATCTTACGCAGACTGTCCTGACTGGCGCGGTTACCGCCTCCAAACATCATAAACTGGGCATTCGCAGAGAGAGGAATGCACATCATAAGGGTTACTCCAAGAACAAACTTAATGACTTTCATAGTGTGTAATTATTTTGGGGTATAAAGATAATGCATGCTAAGGGTAGAAACAAAAAAGGTCACCAAAAATGATGACCTTTCCTGATTATACTAGGGTATGTTTATTCATTTGGTGAGTTGTACTCAGCATTGAGGCCGTCCAGGATAGCGGCGGTAATGTTCATTACATCATCAGCATACAGAATGCTTGAACGTGTTATGATAAGGTTGTAACCATGCTTCTTGTTGTACTCCTTGACGAACTTATCAATAGCTTCACCCACTTTCTGTGAATTGGCGTTATTCTGGTCTTCAAGTTCAGCTGCGTATTTGTTACCCTTTTCAATATAAGCCTGTCTCTTTCTTTCAAGTCTGTTCTGCTCCTGCTGTACGCGTTCTGCTGATGAATAGACATTGTTTCTGACCTTATTGTTGAAATCATCAATGTCCTTCTGGAGGCTTTTCTCATCTTCTGCCAGGCTGAGACGGAAGTTCTCCTGTTTGCGGATAAGCTCCTCAGTAAGATCCTGATAGAAAGCGTAGTTTGCTAAAAGTGAATCAATATCAACGAAAGCAATCTTAAGACCGGATACAGCTACAGGGGCTTGCTCCTGCGGAACTACATTGGTGGTTTCTGCCTGCTGTTTGCATCCCATAATCATGATTGCAGACAGTACAATTGTTGAAACGGACTTGATATTCATATAGTTGTTTTTTATTTACTCTTTTCACTTACGGCCATAGGATTGCTCTTCTGTGCCTGCTTGTCTTGTGACTCAACGCATCCGATGTGACGTTTTCTCATTGCTGGGTTGCTCCCTACGTGTATGTTGGGGAACTTGCCGTTCTTCTTTATCAGGATACTGACTGAAAGCAGTACTACCGCAACAAGAAGCAGAATTGTAACTGTCAGAAACGTTTTCCACATACGCGGCGCGAAGTTAGGGATTTTAGTTGAAATAATTCAAAGAATGCTGTATTTTTGGAGTTGTTAAGAATTCAACTGAATATACGATATGGAAAAGACAGACTGGTCTAAAAGGGTGATGGATTTTTTCCTGGAGATATGCCGTATTCCGCGTCCCTCCGGAAGTGAGGAGAAAATGGGTGAGTATCTGATGTCATTTGCTGCTGCACGTGGGCTTGCGGCACGGAAGGATGAGGTGGGGAATGTCCTGATTTCCAAACCCGCCGCTCCCGGTTTTGAGGGTAGACAGACCGTAATCCTGCAGGCGCATCAGGATATGGTATGTGAGAAGGATGCCACTCTTGACCACGATTTCATGACTCAGCCTATTGAGACCTATGTTGAGGACGGCTGGCTCAAGGCACGCGGTACTACCCTTGGGGCCGATGACGGCATGGGTGTTGCTATGGCATTGGCAATCCTGGACAGTAAGGAGATTGAGCATGGACCGGTGGAGTGCCTGTTTACCGTATCTGAGGAGACAGGCCTGACAGGTGCTACCTGCCTTAAGCCTGGTTTGATGAACGGCAAGATGCTCATCAATCTGGACTCAGAGGATGAGGGTCAGATATATATAGGTTGTGCCGGTGGAATGAACTCTATGATAGAGTTTGAGTATAAGAGCGAGCCTGTGCCTACAGGATATCTGTTCCTGCGCGTGGGTGTGGATAAGTTCCATGGCGGACATTCTGGTGATGACATTGAGAAAGGTTTTGCCAATGCCAACAAGATCTTGGCGCGTTTCCTTAATTCTGCTCAGGATAAGTACGATATGCGTCTCTGCTCAATAAGCGGCGGAAATCTGCACAATGCCATTCCTCGTGATGCTACGGCTGTGATTGCCGTTCCTTTTGCTGACCGCGAGAAGATTAGGGTTGACTTCAACGTGTTTGCATCGGAAGTACAGGATGAATACCACGTTACTGAGCGTGAGGCCAAATTCTTCATGGAATCTACCGATGCCGTGGCTGAATGCATTGAGCCTGCTGTAGCGCGTAACATAATACGCTCTGTGTTTGCCGTGTTCAATGGTGTGTATGCCATGAGCATGGATGTGCCGGGTCTGGTTGAGACCAGTTCAAACCTGGCCCGTATCCGCACAGAGCAGGGCAAGGTGACCATGGTGGCAAGCCAGAGGAGCTCGGTGGAATCGGCCAAATATGCCGTGCAGG
Organism: uncultured Bacteroidales bacterium; assembly: GCA_902774275.1. Taxonomy (GTDB): domain Bacteria; phylum Bacteroidota; class Bacteroidia; order Bacteroidales; family Bacteroidaceae; genus Colenecus. The sequence continues at coordinate 11,398 of CACYHN010000036.1, read as the reverse complement.
CTACCGTGGCGGCATGTTTCCGCTTAGCCGGAGCCAAGGTGGAGCAGAGTGACGGCTATCCAGGCTGGGCACCTAATCCTAAATCGGAATTGCTGGATATCTCAGTACGCGCGTACAAGGAACTCTTTGGACGTGATCCTCAGGTAAAAGCCATTCATGCCGGCCTGGAGTGCGGCCTGTTTCTGGATGCATATCCTGACCTGGATATGATCTCCATCGGCCCCACACTGCGTGGCGTCCACTCTCCCTCAGAACGTCTGGAGCTGGCTACCGTCCCGATGGTGTTTGATCATCTGCTGGCCATCCTCCGCGAGATAAGATAGCACAATAGTATCGTATTGTGCTATTTGATAAGGCCGGTGCGATAGGCTTGGAGTAGAGCACGCAGGTCCTCTACGCGGGCCATGATGCGCTTGCCTTTATCGGTGTCGCGTACAAGAATCTGATTTTCTGTGTATTCTACTACCTGAGTTGAGGCTATTACGTCCATGCCCTGCGCAATGGATTGCTGGATTGACTCAAACGGATGGTGGCGCACCAGGCGCATGCCGTGCGAGTTGTAGATAAGGGTGTAGCCTGCTATGCCGGTCTGCTCATGATAAACCTTTGAGAATCCGCCGTCAATAACCAGCAGACGGCCATCGGCCTTGATGGGACTCTCTCCGCTGGCTGCCTTAACGGGAATGTGTCCGTTAATGATGTGGGCGTGCTCCATATCGGTTATGCCGAACTCCTGCAGTATCATCTCGCAGATGTCACGGCGGTTCTTGAGGCGATAGTAGTTTCCTTTTTCTTCAACGTGCGTGCTGGCATCGGCTATGAAATAACGCTCAAACGTGGCCATGCTCTTCTTGTCAAAGGGAGGCGATACGGGACCGCACCAGAGATACCAGAACAGGTCCTTGCCGTACTCCTTGAGTTCATCGTTATCAGTTGAGAAATAGGCGGTGCGGACCATCTTTTCAAGCATGTCAAACAGTTCGCGGCCCTTGTATTCAACGCCTTGAATCTTCAACGATGCAAACGTGCCGTCCTCATTCAAGGGTACGCTGCCGTGGTAGAGCAGGTTGTTGTTGTGAACCAGATAGAGCGAACCGTGCGCAAAGAGGCACTCCATGTGGCGCGCCAAGGCCTTGCTGTTGGTAAAACTGTGCACCAAGCGGTCTATCACGTTCTGCTCAGCGGGCGTGAGCTTATAGGGGTCTTTGGGGTCAACGGTGGGCAGATTGGTGTCGCGCAGTTTGTACTCCTGCCCGTTGCACATAACGGTTCCATTCTTGAAGTCAATCTTGTCAAGTAAAAGCCGATGATCCATCTTGAACTCCGGATGACGCGCAATAACCTTTGCCTCAATCTTGAACTGTATAACGGCTATCGCCTTGTGCATCTGTGACAGAAGACGGGTCTGCGGCATGTCATCGGCCGGGGTCTGGTTTGACTTGACGGGCCTGAAGAGTGAGCATTCATCATTGGCGTAGGTCTCCATTGCAAATGTGGCAAGAGGCAGCAGGTTGATGCCGTAACCGTCCTCAAGCGTGCTCATATCGGCATATTTGAGGCTGTTGCGTATCACGTTGGCCACGCAGGCGGCGCTTCCGCTGGCGGCCCCCATCCAGACAACGTCATGATTTCCCCACTGTATGTCAAAGTCACGATAATTGCAGAGCATGTCCATAATGCGGTGTGCGCCGGGGCCGCGGTCGTAGATATCGCCTATTATATGGAGCTGGTCGATGACCAGGTCGCGGGTGACATCGGCAATGGCTATGATAAAATGACTTGCACGGCCGGTTGAGACTATAGTATCTATAATGGCTTTCAAGTAATTATGCTTGGACAGGAATGTGCCGCGTGTCTCATGCATCAGCTCCTCAATGATGTAAGCGTAATCCTTGGGCAGGGCCTTGCGCACTTTGGAGCGCGTGTAGCGTGATGATACGCGGGTGAGCACTGCAATCATCTGCATGAGAGCCACCTTGTACCACTCGTCAAGATTCTCATTCTCAGCCTTTAACGCACGCAACTTTGCCTCAGGGTAACTGATCAGGGCGCTCAGGGTACGTTTATCGTCCACACTCAGTCCATCTCCGAACACAGCGTCAATCTTCTGCTGTATTACGCCCGATGCAGAGCGCAGCACGTAATCAAACGCATCGTACTCACCGTGGATATCGGTCACAAAATGCTCGGTACCCTTAGGCAGGTTCAGGATAGCCTCAAGGTTTATTATTTCAGTCGATGCAGCCGCAATGGACGGAAAGCTCTTGGCCAGCAACTGCAGATATTCTATGCTACGCTCCATAATCAGGTCTTGTTATTATGCAAAAGTAAACAAAAATAGTACAAAAGGGGTCAGACCCCAATTGTACTTTTTTGAAAATGATACCATTGGGGTCTGCCCCCTTTGGTACTATTTTTAGAGGACTCCCTTTGAAGAAGGGAGGGTGTAGTTCCAGATGTCGCGGCGAACGGCCTGTTTTAGGGCGCGGGCAAAGGCCTTGAAGATGGCCTCTATCTTGTGGTGCTCGTTGTCGCCCTGGGCCTGGACGTTGAGGTTCATGGCGGCGGCGTCAGAGAGTGACTTGAAGAAGTGCAGGAACATCTCAGTGGGCATCTCGCCAATCTTTTCACGCTTGAACTCTGCGTTCCAGACCAGCCAGCTGCGGCCTCCAAAGTCAAGTACCACCTGAGCCATGCAGTCATCCATGGGCAGGGCGTAGCCGTAGCGTTCTATGCCACGCTTGTCACCTAAAGCCTTGCGGATGCACTCGCCCAGCACGATTCCGGTATCCTCAATGGTGTGGTGCTCGTCAACATTCAGGTCACCCTTGACCTTGATAGTCAGGTCCATACCTCCGTGACGGCCTATCTGCTCCAGCATGTGGTCAAAGAATCCAAGGCCGGTGTTGATATCGCACTTGCCTGTGCCGTCAACGTTGAGCTCAACCAGAATGTCGGTCTCCTTGGTTGCACGATGGGCCGATGCACGACGCTCGCCGGCAAATACGAACTCTGCCACTTTCCACCAGTCGCGGCTTGCAAATGCGCATGCGGATTTTAAATTGTCCGATAAGCCATCAGCACTGTCCTGCAGCAGGATGGCACGACAACCCAGGTTGCGGGCCAGCTCCACATCAGTGGCGCGGTCGCCTATCACGTAACTGGCGCTGAGGTCATATTCATCGGTCATATACTTGCCGAACATACCGATGCCGGGCTTGCGGGTGGGGGCATTGTCCTGCGGGAAATGACGGTCAATGAGTATGTCATCAAACTCCACGCCCTCACCTTTAAGGGTGTTCAGGATGAAGTTTTGGGTGGGCCAGAAGTCAGCCTCGGGGTATGATGAGGTGCCTAGGCCGTCCTGATTGCTGGCCATTACGAACTCAAAGTCTGTGTGGCCGCTCAGAAATGAGAGGGCACGGAATACTCCCGGTACAAACTCCAGCTTGTCAAAGCTGTCAAGCTGCTCGTCGGACGGCTCAACTATTATTGTTCCGTCACGGTCTATGAATAATACCCTTTTTTTCATATATCTATTTTTTTGCCATTCGGCTGGTTACTCGCTGCTTCGCAGCTCGGTTTTTTTGACTTTTTGGCCCGTAGGGCCTTAAAAGTCGTTAGCTGGAATCCTTAGTTGTTGAAGGCTCTCAGGGCATCCAAGAGTGCATTATTCTCTACCACTGTACCTATGGTAACTCTAAGGCTGTTGCCGCAGAGTGCAATCTTGCTGCGGTTGCGGACTATGATTCCGCAGTCAACCAGGTAGTTGTAGGTGGTGGCGGCATCTTTTACGCGGGCCAGGAAGAAGTTTGCATCCGATGGATATACCTTGATGCAGCAATCCAGTTTGGCGAACTCAGCCATAAGGCGGGTGCGCTCTTTCAAGATGGATTCAACCCAACCCTGTACGCGGTCATACTGCATGACCTCCTCCATGGCACGCTGCTGTGTCAGGAGATTCACGTTGTACGGGTACTTGACCTTATTCATTATTCCGATGATCTCAGGCTGCGCAAACGCCATACCCAGACGGATTCCGGCCATACCCCATGCCTTGGAGAATGTCTGGAGCACAATCAGGTTGGGTCTTGAATCCAACTGCCTCAAATATGAGGGTACGCCTGCAAAGTCAATGTAGGCCTCATCAACAATAACTATACCGTCAAAACTGTCCAGTACACGGTCAATGACCTTGCGGTCTATGTTGTTGGCCGATGGGTTATTGGGTGAGCAGAAAAACACCAGTTTGGTGTTGCTGTCAATGGCGGCCAGTATCTTATCGGCATTGGGCTGGAAATCATCATCCATGAGCACACGGCGGTACTCAACGTCGTTGATATCGGCACAAACCCCGTACATGCCGTACGTGGGCTCGATAGCCACGGCGTTATCCACACCCGGACGGCAGAATATGCGGTACATCAGGTCTATGGCCTCATCACTTCCGTTGCCCAGGAATATGCTCTCCTGTGCCACGCCTTTGATATTGGCAATGCGCCTTTTGAGGTCACGCTGCAACGGGTCCGGGTAACGGTTTACCGGGCCGTTGTAGGGGTTCTCGTTGGCGTCCAGGAATACCTTGGCATCCTTGCCCTGATACTCATCGCGGGCCGATGTGTAGGGGCTCAGGCTCCAGATGTTGGGTCTTACCAGTTCTTGTAGTTTTTTCATTTTTCCTTATTCGGATGGTTACTGCGTTCTTGTGTGCATCCAGGTACTCGCCGGCGGCCATGGTCTCGATGACGGGACCAAGTGAGTTGAGTCCCTCGCGGGTGAGTTGCTGGAATGTTATCTTACGCATAAAACTGTCTATATTCACACCTGAGTAGGCCTTGGCATAGCCGCTTGTGGGCAGCGTATGGTTGGTGCCCGATGCATAATCGCCTGCACTCTCCGGTGACCATGGGCCGATGAACACGGATCCTGCGTTAACAACGCGCTCAGCCAGTTCATTGGCGTTGGCGGTTTGGATGATCAGATGCTCGGGGGCATACTCATTGGTCATCTCAATGATCTCATCGTCATTATTGAGCAGTATCATACGGCTGTTTTGCAGGGCAGCCTCGGCAATCTCGTTGCGGGGCAGCAGGGCAACCTGACGGTCAACCTCGGCCTGGACTTTGTCAATAAGTTCTGCCGATGTGGTGAGCAGAATCACCTGGCTGTCACGTCCGTGCTCGGCCTGTGACAGGAGATCGGCAGCCACGAATGCGGGGTTGGCCTGGGCATCGGCAATAACCTCAACCTCCGATGGGCCTGCGGGCATATCAATAGCCACGTCCTTGAGTGATACTATCTGCTTGGCGGCGGTGACGTAGGGGTTACCAGGGCCGAATATCTTGGATACCTTAGGTACACTCTCTGTTCCGTATGCCATTGCGGCGATGGCTTGTGATCCGCCCAGTTTGAAGAAGCGGTTTACGCCTGCCACCTGTGCGGCGTAGAGTATGGCGGGATTGACCTTGCCGTCACGTCCCGGAGGGGTGCAGAGCACAATCTCTTGGCAGCCTGCGGTGCGGGCGGGAATGGCCAGCATCAGAACGGTTGAGAAGAGGGGGGCTGTGCCACCAGGGATGTAGAGGCCCACCTTGGTGATAGGTACGGCTTTCTGCCAGCAGGTTACGCCCGGGGTGGTCTCAACCTTGCTCAGTGAGGGCAGTTGAGACTCGTGGAACTTGCGGATGTTCACGGCAGCGCGATCAATGGCGTCACGCAGCTGTGCGGGTACAAGTGCAGCAGCCTCATCAAGTTCTGCCTGGCTTACGGCAAGTGAGTCAAGCTGAACCTTGTCAAACTGGAGCTCATACTCCTTCAGGGCTTTGTCTCCGCCTTGGCGTATGGTGTCAAGGACGGCCTGGACACGCTCGTAGAGGCCTTCCACGCTTAGGGCGGGGCGGGAAAGGAGGTCCTTCCAATCAGGCTTTTGGGGGTTCTTTACTATTTTCATATTACCTTTTTTCTTTTTCTAACCGGCCGTTTTTCCATCCGGCTGTTTTCTCGCTGCTTCGCTACGCTCGGTTTTTGCGCTTTACGGCCTTTGGCCTTAAGCGTCAGGATGGAATCCTATCTGCGTATTAGAAACAACCTTTTTTTAGTTTCCTTCTGGAAACGCGCTTCGTTTCACTTCGCTTGCCGGCCTCCGGCCGGGTAAAACCAATCCATTTACGCTTCGCTTTAATGTATTGGTTTTACTGGGTGCAACTGGAATCCTTTCTGCGGATTAGGGTCACGCACAGGGAAACGCAGGTGCGGTCGTATTTTAAAGAATCATCTTTTCAATTGGAAGAACCAATATTCCCTCTGCACCGGCGGCTTTGAGCTTGCCGATGATCTCCCAGAAACGCTTCTCGTCAAGAACGGCGTGAACTGAGCTCCAGCCTTTCTGTGCCAGAGGCATTACTGTGGGGCTCTTGATGCCGGGCAGCTCAGCAATGACCTCTTTCATGCGGTCATCGGGCACGTTCATCATTATGTATTTCTTGCCCTGGGCAGCCTTGACTGCATCAAAGCGGAACAGGAGCTCTTCAAGTATGGTTTTTTTCTCAGCATCCAGATTGGGGTTGCCAATGAGCAGAGCCTCTGACTGCATTACAATCTCCACCTCACGCAGGTTGTTGCTTACCAGTGTTGAGCCGGAACTTACGATGTCAAAGATGGCATCGGCCAGACCTATACCGGGGGCAATCTCTACGGAACCTGTTATTACATGTGTCTCAGCCTTGATACCTTTCTCCTCAAGGAAAGTCTTGAGGATGCCGGGGTAGGAGGTGGCTATCTTCTTGCCATTGAACCATTCCAGACCCTGATAATCAATGGCCTTGGGGATGGCAAGAGAGAGACGGCAGCGGCTGAATCCCAGACGCTTGATGATATCGGCCTTCTCAGCGCGCTCTACAAACTCATTCTCACCTACGATGCCTACATCGGCTACACCGCCGGCAACAGACTGCGGTATGTCATCATCACGCAGGAACAGAACCTCAACAGGAAAGTTTCCGGCCTGAACCAGAAGGGTGCGTTTGGATACTCCCAGGCTGATGCCTGATTCCTGAAGCAACGCCATTGTCTCGTCGTATAAACGACCTTTAGATTGTACAGCTATTCTCAACATTTCTATAAAGTTTTAATTTTTCATTCTACAAAAAAAGGCTCACCGTTTATCGGCAAGCCTTAAGTATATCATATACGCCAATATCAGCCTACCGATCAGGATCTGCAGGTATGATGGTGGTGATATGTTCTTATCTGTTTCATTCTGACTGCAAATTTACACTCATTATTCCTTATATCCAAATTTTTTTGAAAAACGCCGCAAAGGGGTCGTTTCGTTTTGCGTCGTTTTCGCAAAGCGACGCATTGTTCGCTCGGCCCGAAGGGACGCTTTTACCAAGCGAAGCGACTAAAAGAAACGACCCCTTTGCGGCGATTTGGCGCGGTGGAAAAAAAGGTGTAAATTTGCGCCCGGATTTTGATTCAAGTCGCTTGATAACGCGACGTTTGCGATGACAGAAACAAGATACAACGGGCCAGAGATGAATGTCAAAAAGATTCTGATTCTTCTTTTGACCGCGGCTCTGATACTTATCCTTTTCCTTACCAAAACCCGATGCAGAAATGAGGCTGAAATTGGTGAGGATTTACAGGAAGTACCCGAACAGTTTGTCTATATTTCTCCTTTTGACTCCATCTTCCGTTTGTATGCAGACAGTATATGTGACTGGAAAATGCTGGCTGCCATTGCATACGTTGAGTCAAAGTTTGATACTACGGCAAGATCATATAGAGGAGCTCAGGGGCTGATGCAGATAATGCCTTCTACTTATAGGCATCTTTTGTCCAAGATGGGTGAATCAGATACTTTGGCACAGAATGTGGAACTTGATGTCAAGGTGGCTGTACGATATCTGAATGAATTGAGCAATCTGTTCAGTTTTATCAATGAAAAGGAGCGCATCAACTATATGCTTGGTAGTTATAACGGAGGTTCCAACCATATCTTTGATGCTATGCGGATAGCACGCAAGAATGGTGTAAACCGATACAACTGGAGCAGCCTGACGCCGGTTTTGGTGTCATTGAAAGATCCTGAGGTCTATACGGACAGTGTTTGTCAGTATGGCATGTTTGATGCCACAGAGACGCTGCAGTATGTGAATAGAGTTAAACGTAAATACAAAGAATACAGTGACCTTGACTTGCTTTTCAGGGCAATAGAAAAGGTGGCTGAAAACAATATATAATGAGGTACATTATCACAATTGACCAGCGCACGTCATCATCAAAGGCGCTGTTGTTTGATGAGAAACTGAATCTGATAGATTACAAGATAATTCCTCATCGCGTCAACCATCCTAAAGAGGATTGGGTGGAGGCCGATGCTGAGGAGATATACGCAAATACGGTAGCTGCCGTCAAGCAGTTGAACCTGCCTAAGGAGAGTGATGCTACTTTCTCCGTATCAATGGTAAACCAGCGTGAGACGGTGGTGGTATGGGATAAGAAGACCGGTAAGCCTGTCTATCCGGCTGTGATGTGGCAGTGCCGTCGTGGTGCCGCATTCTGTCAGGAACTGATTGACAAGGGTTATGAGACTACAATCAAGGAGAGGACAGGTCTTATTCCCGATACTTATTTCTCCGGTAGTGGAGTTAAGTGGATACTTGATAATATCCAGAGTGTAAGGGAACGTGCAGAGAGAGGTGATTTGCTTCTGGGCACCATCGATACATGGCTTCTATGGAAACTCACCGGCGGAAAGGTCCATGCTACGGATTATTCAAACGCCTCACGTACACTTCTGTTCAATATCAATACGCTTGAATGGGATCCTGATATCCTTAGAGTGTTTACCATTCCCGCATCAATGATGCCTGAGGTCAAGCCATCGGACAGTGTGTTTGGTGAGACCGATATAGAAGGTCTGCTTTCAAAACCTGTGCAGATAGCAGGTGTGCTGGGTAACTCACATGGCGCCCTGGTGGGACAGCTCTGCTTTGAGCCGGGTGAGGGTAAGACAACATACGGTACGGGTTCATCGGTTATGTTCAATATAGGTGAGACCCCTGTGCCTGCTCCCAACGGCATGGTCTGCTCAGTAGGATTCTCATTGTTTGACCATACCTATTATGTGCTTGAGGGACATGTGCATTCATCGGGTGCAGTGCTGGACTGGATTACAGATAATCTGCGCCTTGTTGATTCAACTGAGGATATGCAGACGCTTGCAGAGAGCGTTCCTAACAACGGAGGCGTCTATTTTGTACCGGCATTCTCAGGCTTGGGTTCTCCATGGTGGGTACCCGATGCAAAAGCTATGATAAGCGGTCTTACCATGCAGGCTACCAGGGCTCATGTGGTAAGGGCTGCGCTTGAATCAATTGCCTATCAGGTGGCTGATGTGGTGGAACTTGCCACACGTGACCTTACAACTCCGTTGCGTGAGCTCTGTATAGACGGCGAATCTGCCAAGAATGATTTCCTGATGCAGTTCCAGGCCGATATCCTGGGATTTGCAGTAAAGCGTATGGGACTGGAGGAGGCCTCCGGCCTTGGTTCCGCCATACTTAACTGCTGCGCCTGCGGTATCTATACGTCAATTGACCAGATTAAGGAGATACGTAAGATTAGCGAGATCTGCCTGCCTGAGATGAAGGCTGAGGACCGCATCCGCAACCGCCAGGGCTGGCTACAGGCGGTGCATACGGTTATGCTGGCGGCAAAACGAAATTGAAAATTGAAAATTGAAAATTGTAAAAAAGGTTCGGAATTTTTCCGAACCTTTTTTAATGTCGCGGGCTTTTACGCAGGTTCTGCGTATTAATTTTCAATTTTCAACTTTCAATTTTCAACTTTCAATTTTCAATTTTTATTTCATGAACGCCCTCGCAATTTCCCTTTTATCTTCATTATCCTTAATACTCTGCCGCTTGTCATACTCATGCTTACCCCGGGCAAGAGCAATAACCAACTTAGCCAGCCCCTTATCGCCAATAAAAAGCCGTGTAGGGACAATGGTGAAACCGGGATTCTTGCTGTCAGAAGCCAGTTTGCGCAGTTCTTTCCTGGTAAGCAGTAGCTTGCGGTCACGCTTGGCCTCGTGGTTGTTATATGAGCCGTAGAAATACTGTGCCACATGCATCCCTTTTACCCATAGTTCTCCGTTGATGAACGTACAATAGGTATCGGCCAGACTGGCTTTTGAGTCACGGATGGATTTTATTTCCGTTCCGGTGAGCACAATGCCGGCCGTGTACGTGTCAATCAGCTCGTAATCAAATGTGGCACGCTTGTTCTTTATGTTTACGCTCTTGGAGGCGGTACGCTTGGCCATCAGAAATCAAGAGGAACTTTTATGGATACAGGCAAGCCTGGAACTTTTTGGTTATAAGAGCCATTGGGGTTTCTGGAGTTTTTGGCGAACAACGAATCAGGAGTAACTACCGTTACGGTAATATTCTGTGCGTTGTTGTCCTTAAGCCTGTCCAAACGGTGCCAGATAGTGTCACGCAGTATCTGCTCTGTCGGATTGTCGGCACTGTCCCTTACTGATGATACATCAATGTTGAGCAGAGTCTGGAAGTATGTGTTCGGGTAGAGACTTATGTCACAGTCCGGTATGTCTGCATATAAACGCATCATGAGTGTATCACCCTGAACGTCAAATGGATAGAGGTGAAATTCTGCCTTGTCGGTGCCGTTGGGGGTGAAATAGGTGGGGGTGATGTGCATGAAATGTCCTTCAGCCCATACCCTGGGATATATGTATGAGGGATAGACAGAGTCTGTTGCCATCCTGTCAAAATCATACGGGGTAAAATAGTAATAATTGTTTAACGTGTCAGACGGCTTCTGGCCAACGCATCTTGTGGTGTCAAGGCGGGCAAATGCGTTTAATGTAATGGTGTTGTTGCTCATGGAACCTACTGCGTCAACAGTGAGTACTGCTATGATGTACTGGTTTTTGACAAGTCCAAGATTGTAGACATCGTCTGCAGTTTTAAGATTCTTGGGGTAGAAGTTCTCATGAAGCTTGTCTGTGTAAAGCCTTGCCTGATCATCCTGAATCTTTACGGTTGCTATCCTGAAAAAGGTTTGTGAGTATGTGGGTTGTTCCATTTTTTCACATCCCTGGACTAAAAGGGCTGATGTGATGCAGATGACAAGTACTGCGAGTATTATAATTCTTTTCATAGCTGTTCAATTATTTTCAGTTGCAAATTTATTAAAGATAACACAAGTTCTACCTTTAGAAATTGAAAAAAAGAGTAAATTCGCGGCTGATTAAGAAATCAGTTTTTAAAAAACCATATTCCATTTATGATTTACTCAAAAGAAGTTGAAAACATGTGCGTGGTCCAGAAAGGTCCCAAGCACGGTCCCGCTCCCATTCCGGAAG
>CACYHN010000035.1 GCA_902774275.1 uncultured Bacteroidales bacterium | reverse complement strand
CTCGTTCATGCCGCCGAACTCGGTGCCGGTCATCTGCTCCATCTGGTTATCGTCCAGATCGGCTATTTCGTCCAGACCCCAGTCGCAGAACTTTATGAAAATATCCTTGGCCTTCTCAATGCCGGCATACTGCCACGCGTCGCGCAGGCCCGCGTACATCTTATGTACATTATACCATGGCACCCATGCGCCGCGGAACAGACCGAAGTCTCCCTTCTTAAGGTTTCCCCAAAGTTCCTTGCTGTTGGGTACACCGCCTATATAACCATTACCGTTGGCTATCTGGCAGCGCTCCAGCTCATCAATCATATAGACCAGGCGGTCATAGCACTCCTTGTTGCCGGTAGCGGCGTAGTGTATGGCTAAGGCCGATACGTAATGTCCGCCCACATGACCGTCCAGACCGGCCCAGTTGGGAAAATACTCCGCCTTCTTGGGCAATCCGGCCTCATGGAGGAACGGAGCCAGCAGGCGGTCGGTGTCATACTCCAGGAGAACCTTCACGTTAAGGTCCATGGCGTGCTTGAACGGGCCTTCAAGCAGCTCTACCTGATTCAGATTGAAAGTGTTGTGATACAGTTTGTCCTGGGCCGAAGCGAATGCTACGGTCATGAACAATGCAATGGTGATTGCTGTTCGTTTCATTGTTTTTGGTTAGTATTTGTTGATAATTATTTGTTGGCTAATTAGCTTTATAAGGGAATTTTCGCTTCAGTTCCTCACTGAACCAGTATTTCCACCAATCGCGGTCGTGCCCATCGTTGAATACCCATGATTCAACATTGCCGCCACGCTTGCGGATATCTTTTAGCAGTGAAGGGAAATAATCAAACATTCCTACCTCCTCCTTGGCACCCCAGCATATACGGAAATCTACAGGAGCATCCAGCCTTTCATATTCAGAAACATCTGAATAAACAGGTGAATAGCACCATAACTCAGAGAACATATCCCCGTCACGCATACCTAATGTTATTCCAAAATCCGCGCTATTGGATGTTCCAAAGAAGATCCGGTCTGTTTTTTCCTGTGATACGGGGTAATTCTTATTGATATATGGTATAAATTTATCCTTGAAATAGTTGTAGTGTACGTCAAACAGATTGGCAAGTTTGCTGTCGGTCTTGGCTATCGTCTCTACAAATTCTGCATTACGGTATGATATTGTGTATCCGGGAATTGTCATCTTGTTTTCGAATGAACATGCTACTATTACCGGATTAATGATTCCGTAATCTATCAGGGAATCAATCATATGCTTGAACTCACATTCCTTGAAAACAAGGCCATCCTCCATAAATATTACGGGATAGGTAGATTTGGAATCCATTCCCTGGGGCAGATATATGCCTCCTTTTCTTGTATTTCCCTCAGAATCAGTTAATTCAAATTCCTTGAATTCTGATTTCTCCAATGTCTGCACGCATGACACGGTCCAAAATAGAGAGGTGAGAATTATTATTGTCCCAAAGATTCTTGTTTTCATAATCATAATATTTTTAGGGGGTTGAATTCTTAAACGGATTCTTAACGCGAAGGTAAGAAAAAAGCCTGCTCTGATTAAACCAAAACGGGCTTTTTTCATCAAATTTTCAAGAAAAAGCAATTTTCACAATTTTGACATTTAACCAATGGCATGAATCGTTATAGTAAAGGTGTATTTTTCTATTTATTGCAACAACTAAACAATCAAAAATAACTCAAATGAAAAGAATTGCCACTTTGTTCGCATTTCTTGTGACATCAGCTTCAGTGCTGATAGCACAGAATCTTTCAGTAAAAGGTTTAGTCTATGATTATGATTCGGCTGAACCTTTGTTTCCTGCCAACGTGCAGATTTATCAGATTTCCGGTTCAGACTCCACCTTCATCGGCGGTGCCTCAACTGAGGATGACGGTTCTTTCGTAGTCAACAATCTTAAGGCTGGTAATTATCGTGCCCGTGTTACATATGTGGGTTATGATGATGCCGTTAAGAATTTCACTCTCCGTTCAGGTACTGCTATGACAGACCTTGGCAAGATTACCCTGAGAGGTGGTCAGATGCTTGATGAGGTTGCCATTTCAGCAGTTGTGCAGAAAGTACAGTTGATCAATGATACTGTAATGTTCAACAGTGCTGCTTTCAAGCTGCCTGAGGGTTCATCAGTAGAGGATCTTATCCGTAAGCTTCCCGGCGTACAGATAGGCAGTGACGGCGATATCACAGTTAACGGTAAGAGCGTATCAAGAATTCTTGTAAACGGTAAGGAATTCTTTGACAATGACAAGACTATGGCTTTGACACAGCTTACAGCTGATATGATTGAGAGAGTCAAGTCATATGAGAAGCAGAGTGATCTGGCCCGTCAGACCGGTATTGAGGACGGTAATGAGGAAACAGTGCTTGACCTCCAGGTTAAGAAGGGTATGGCCAAGGGTTGGTTCGGTAACCTTCAGGTAGGTTGGGGTGCTCCTCTTGAAAAAGAAGGCTATGATGTTGCAAATCTATACCGTATCCAGGCTTCAGTCAACCGTTTTGATGAAGATAAACAATTTACCATTACGGGATCTGCTAGCCAGTCATCCGGTGGTATGAGCGGCATGGGCGGCGGCATGGGCATGATGCGCATGGGCGGCGGTATCGGCTTCGGTGGCGGCTTCGGCGGCATGGGCGGCGGCATGGGCGGCGGTGGCGTCAGCACAAGCTTCAATGGTGGTGCCAACTTTGCTATGAACTTAGGTAGAGAAGTTTCTTCAGACAACTACCTATGGGAGGTGGGTGGTAGCGTTAACTGGAGCCACAGTGACAACACCAATGAATCCAAGAACTATACCAAGGACTTCAGCCGTAAGGATTTCCAGACTTTCTCAAACCAGGCTGGCGGAAACGGAAGCGGAAGCAACAGCCTTAGCGGCCAGATGCGTATTGAGTGGAACAAGGACAACTATACCAGTCTGCTTTTTACTCCGCAGTTCTCTTACAGCAAATCTGACAGTTGGAATGCTAACAAGAGATATCAGTTTGTGAAAGATCCGTATCAGTTCACCGATGATCCTCTGAATGGTGATTCGTTATCAATGTACACCAAAAGCAATTATCCGTACAGTGATTATCCGGATGTAGATCCTGATGGCACTTTCTTGGATTCTCTTTATTATTACTACAATCAGGCTCTTCAGAATAAGGTTTTGAGTTCATCATCAAGTGAGACCGAGAGTTACTCAACCAGTGGTAATGCACAGTTTGTACGTAGGTTCGGTAACCGTGGCCGTAACATATCCCTGTCAGGTAACTATAATATCCAGAGAAGTGAGAATGAGCAGCTTTCACATGAAGACAACACTACATCATCATTTACCAATACATCTGTCAAAAATACGGAAATAAGAAACCGTTATACCACTTCTCCGTCAGATCAGAATTCATTTAGCGCCCAGATGACCTATTCTGAACCTATTGCAACGGGTACTTATTTGCAGTTCAGTTATCAGTTCAGCTACAGTGAGCGTAATGAGGACCGTTCAACCTATAATTTGGCCAAAGCATATGATGCATATTGGGGCAATTTCACTGATCCTTTTGATGATATAAACTGGGCTTTTGATAAGGATAGCGTTACCAGGGATGACCGTCAATCCACAAAGTCATTCAACTACAACTATGACCAGAACATCCAGCTTCAGTTCCGTAAGAATGCTACAGACCAGACATACAACTTCACAGTCGGTATTACATTGATGCCTCAGTATACAAAGCAGCCTTACAACGGAATGGGAATAGACACCACACTTGAACGTTGGGTAACCAATTTCCAGCCTACTCTCCAGTTCCGTTATAGGATAACCCGTCAGGAGCAGTTCAACATCCAGTACAGAGGCCGTTCAAGCCAGCCTCAGATGTCCCAGTTGCTTCCTATTACTGATGACAGATCACTCACTAGAATAACAAAAGGTAATCCTTCACTGGTTCCTTACTATACCAACAATTTGAACATTACTTATCAGAAGTACAATCCGGTAACAATGGGTAATTTCAATGTCAATGCATCTCTTCAAAATACGCTTCGCGGTGTAACGACCAAGACCACAATCATTAATGATAAATATGGTGCCCAGATGAGCCAGCCGTTCAACCTGGATGGATTCTGGTCTAATTGGAGTGGTAATTTAGGTTTGAATACAAGCTTTACATTTCCTGATGATCGTTACTCATTCACAACGTCAACACAAGGAGGTTACACTCATCAGGAAGGTTTGACATCTACCGCTTCTTCTAAAGATGAGGCTGTAGCAATATCAGACAATCAGGTATTGCATGGCGCTTCAGATCCTAATGAGCGTCGCAGTAACTCAAATTCAATCACTGCCAGAGAGAACCTCTCATTTGAGTATCGTGATGATTATCTGACTGCATCATTGGATGGTTCACTTTCATACCGCCATTCAGAGAATGATCAGGCTGCTCAGAGTATTAAGGATACTTATGATTTCTCATATGGTGCAAGTTTTATGGCATACATACCTTGGCGTAACATGCGTTTGGGCTCTGACCTCAATATGAACAGTCGTCGCGGTTATGATGGCGATGCCAATACCGATGAGCTGATCTGGAATGCTTCAGTGTCATTCTCATTCCTCAAAGGTAATAAGGCCAGTCTGTCAATTGCAGCTTATGACCTTCTGCATCAGCGCAGTAACATGAACTACAGTGTAGGCGCAACTTCAGTATCACAGTCACAGTCCAAGAACATTACCAGTTACTTTATGGCAACTCTGACATACCGTTTGACACTTATGGGTGACCGTAACTCACGTCAGCAGCTTCGTGGCCGTGGCGGCATGGGCGGCTTCGGCGGTGGCATGGGCGGCTTTGGCGGCGGCATGGGCGGCTTCGGCGGCGGCATGGGCGGCTTCGGCGGCGGCATGATGTTCTGATCATCCCCCAATACCAAATACTTAAAAAATCAGGAGATCCTTTACAGGGTTTCCTGATTTTTTATATGTTTGCAGTAAATATCTGATAATATGAAAAAAGAGAAGACTTGTTTGCACTTGGATGAGATTGCTGCGGCTCTCTCCAAAGCAGATGCCGGACGTATGAATCCGGAGTTGTCCCCAAAGGACAGAGAGATTATGGAACAGGCATGCGTTACTCTACGTGAGGCTGAACGCAGGGCTATAGTAGATGTTGAGACCGGCCTGGTGGAACGGTTTACCAAAAACGCTGATGATATCAGGCTCAAGGCAAAGAGCATCAGGGCATTGGTTACCAAACTCAACAAAATCCCCAAATCATTGGATATTACCGAGAGCGTTATCAAAGAGTGCGTCAAGGTGCTCAAGGCCATCGCTTTGTGGTGTACCATGTTGTTTATGCTGGTGTATCTGAGCGGATGTTCATCAATGAGCAAGGCGCAACTCAAGCGTGTCAACTCACTTGCGGTTGTGAGTGACTCAGCTGTTACCGGACCGGGTAGCGTGATGCGTCTGCTTGATGAGGTTCGTATGGAGCGTGGCCTGATTTATGCCGCGTCCCTTCAGGGTACAGAGTCCCGTATCCAAGAACTCAACGGGCTGGCTGATGCTGTCAGTGAACAGTCAAGGCTTGCTGATAAGGCCGATGTATGCATAAGCATCCTGGAGAGTTACGTTAGAGCCTTGCGTTCTGTAAGCAGTGAGACCCGATGGAAACAGAACGGCACAGAACTGCGAGGTATAGGACGCAATATGGATTCGCTTGCTATAGCATATAATAAGCTGGAGTGGGGTACTCTCTATGAGCCAGGAATTGCCAAGCAGATAGGTAAAACCACCGGCTATCTTGCAGAACAATATGGCAAGCGCCGTCAGTACCGTCTGGTCAAGTCAATAGTAGAGCAGGGGGACTCTCTGGTTGAAATATGCTGCAATTCCTTAATATCTGGACTTAAGTCAGCGGATTTCAAGGAACTGATTGAGAATGAACAGAAAGGTTTGGAGAACAATTATCGTGCCTACATCAACTCCTTGCAATTATCCGGAGCTGTTCCGGCGCTTGAGTTTGACAAGCTCTATTTGAATAACCGAATCCGTATTGAGACTGCCCGCAACATGCGTTCCCAATGTGTAACCATGCTACAGTCTTTCCGCCGTGCCCATGCCGCCCTGCTCAAGGAACTGGACAATCCACGCACCTACAGCGAGTTCTCAGAGGAATTGTATGAACTCAATAAACAGGTCATTGCTCTCTCTGAGATGCTTTCGGAGTGATTTTTAGGGGAAAAAGAGTATAGGGGGCTATTGGAGAATGCCCTCCCACAACAAAAAATATCTATTCCGAAACTACTGAGTAAACTCAACGTTCCAGAATAGATATTTTTTGTCGCGGGCCCCTCCCACTAGTCGCGCGTGGGTGCGAGACTCCAATAGCCCCCTATACTCTTTTTCCGCTCACTTGGAAAAAAAAGAAAACCTTGCGATTCGCAAGGTTTTCAATTCTCAATTTTCAATTTTCAATTCTCAATTTACTTGACGGGAACGAGTTTGATGATGCCAATCGAGTTCTCAGGAAGAGTAAGAGTGAACTGCTTCTTGATGGTTCCGTAATCCTTTGTGTGAGGTACAACAGCCTCGGTGTAACTTACGCGGTTACGGTTGCCTCCGAATCCTCCGAACGGGCCTGGACGGCCGCCGGTAACTGCCTGAGCCTGGGGCTGTGCACCTGCAAAGCTGTTCAGGTCTCCCTGATTCTTGATCTTGGTGTCATGTGAGGAGATGAAATCAACGGTTGCTGTGTAGGCCTTCTTGTTCTGGCCCTTGCCCATGTTGATGGTCAGTTCCTTATCGGTAGCCTCGGAGTTCACAAACTTGATGTAAATCTCACCGGTCTCGGTGTTAACGGTGGGTGATGTGTAGATGCTCTTGTCTGCCTCGGCACCGTTCATGACATCGGTCATATGGAAGGCACGGTTTCCGGCCTCACTGAAGAGGGCCTGATAGTAGTAGTTGGTGGTACGCCACAGACCGCGGTTATCAAACCAGATGAGGTTTGAGTTCCACTTGTTGTAGCCCTTCTTGCAGAGCAGGGGAGCATAGGCTGCCATAACAACCATATCGCTGTTGCGCTCTAAGCTGGTCCAGTATGCCGCCTCGGCCATGGCCGATGCGTAATCATTGTTGCTGTTGTTGTTGGCGAACTCGCCTACGAATACGCGGGTGGGGCGCTTACGGTCATAGGTCAGACCGTCGGCACCGCGAACCTTATCGGCATTGTAGCGGTCACCGTTGGTGTAGAACCACTGGTTGTTGCGGTAGTAGTGCTCATCGACCACGGTGTTCTGATACTTGGTGTCTATCTCATGCATGTTGGCATTGAACTCCGGACCGTCGGCGGCAGAGCCTGCGGTTGAGACGATGATGATATCAGGGTACTTGGCCTGCACCTCTTTATATATTATATCAAAACGCTCCCAGAACTCAGGTCCCTTGTTCTCGTTGCCTATGCCTAAGTACTTGAGATTGAAGGGCTCGGGATGTCCCATGTCGGCACGCATCTTACCCCACTTGGTATTGGTGCCTCCGTTGCAGAACTCAATGAAATCCAGGGCATCGTTTACAAAAATGTCATGGAAACGTTTGCGGTCAGCCTCGGTCTCCAATGGTGCAATGTACTGGTGTCCTGCAAACTGGCAGGTAACTTCTTCCAGAACGGCTGACCGAAGTAGTTGGTGCCCTCACTGGCGCATCCGCCGGGAAAGCGCATGAATGTGGGGTGAAGGTCGGCCAGAGCCTGCATCAGGTCCTTGCGGAACGGACCGTACTTGCCCTCCTGCCAGAGCTGTGAAGCCTCGGGCAGCAGTGTAACGTAGTCAAGCCAGAATGTTCCGGCCTTATCGGCAATAATAGACAGGCGGCTTTCAACCGAGCGCTCGGCCTTGAGCTGACCTGTATATTTTTTCCAGTCATTGGTCAAACGTGATATCGTTATTGCGTTTGAGTTAGCCTTGCCGTTTTCATCTTCCAGTTGCACGGTAATAGTACCGGGATATGACTGACCGGCAAGATAGAGTGTAAGGTCATAACTTACACCCTGCACTGCTGGAATGGAGGCCTTCTGGGTGTTGTTTGAGTAGTAACCGCGGCGGTCATTGGGGGCAGTGCCGTAGCCGTTGGCGGCTATGCCGAATCCCTGACCGGCATCCTCAATGTCAAACTTTACACTGTACTGTGCATAGCGCAGCTCATCGTCATACTTATCGTTAGGATCAAAATCATAGTAACGTTTAAGGTCCTTTACAAGCGGCTTGTCTGCTACTGCATGTGCCTGGCCCTGTGCGCCGTCTTTCTTTATTACTGTCCAGCCAAAGAATACGGTGTCTGAGTATGAGAACTCCTTATCCTTGTCGCGTACGGGTGCATCGGGCACATTGTATGCCTGAAACGAGTGGTTCTGGATAAGCTGTGCGCAGATACCGCCGTCAAGTGACTGGTTGATATCCTCAAAGAATATACCTGCCAGGGTGGGGCTTACCTCGATGCCAAGACCTTTCTTCTTGAGATTCAGGGTAACTGAGCGCTCCTGAACGGGCTTGAATCCCTGCAGTTGGAGCATCTTCTCGGCCATACGGTAGCCCATAAGGCGCATACCCTCAGTGCTGAAATGGAACTGGTCACCGGTGCTCTCGCAGCCAAGTGATGAGATTACGTATCCGTTCTTCATCACCTTGGGCAGGTTAGCCAGTACAACCTCGTTGAACGCGGCGCAAACACCGCCCTGCTCGGCCTGTTTTAGCTCACCGGCCAGCAGAGGTATATCGTCGGGGTTCAGACCCAGGTCGGCGCACAGGTCATCATGTATCTTCTTGAGTCGTGCGCACCACTGGTCATCATCGGGGTTGGATTCTCCCTGATGTACCAGCATACCCTTTATGACACCGCTCTTCTGAGCGATTTTTGCCATATCGACTATACGCTGGTAGCAGTTCATATCATACTCCTTAGCCATGTTTACAAGCCAGTTGCGGCTGGGGTCAGCGGCCTCCATTGCAAGATACTCCTCGCAGGCATCTTTGTCCCAGAGTTCCAGTTTTGCGCCGGCAACAGAGACGTTGATAACACCTACTCGGTACTGTTCGGGTAGTTCCTCAATCATCTTGCGCCCAAAGAAATCAACCGGGCCCATGTTGTTGCTCTGACGGCAGATAGGGGGTGTCGCGGTGTACCATTCACCCATTTTGCGGTTGTAGCGCGGCATATCCACGGCCGATACGAACTGGAACCTTGGGTCATTCCAATCCTTGTCCTGATCGGCAGGAGTGGCACCGGCCTCCATATTGGACTGGCCAAAGCATAGGTAGATAAAGAAATTGGGGTCAGGCTGCTGAGCCTGGAGCGGCAGCGCAAAAAGCACTGACGCAATGATAGTCAGTAATTTGTACTTCATTATAATTATTAAGTTTAGGATTAAATCTGTTTATTCAGCCTTCGCGGCTTTTTCTTTTTCAGCTTTCTCTTTTTCTTCTTTTGCCTCCTGCTCCATAGCCAGTTGGCGTGAGTTACCGTCATGAAAGAGGAAAGATGATGCCAACACCATAATAGCGATAACCGTTACAAGGACTGATACCCAAATAAGCCCTACGCCTACTGCTATTCCTATTATACTTGTGCAGAATATGCTGGCTGCGGTGGTCAGACCGGATACATCGTACTTGTTCTTGATGATCAGGCCGGCGCCAATGAATCCGATTCCGGTCACCACTTGGGCTGCAATACGTCCCGGGTCACCGTTTATCAGGTTCAGATTGGTCTGGCAGATCCATATTGAAGCCAATGTGGCAAGGGTTGACGCTATGCAGATAAGCATGAATGTCCTAACTCCGGCTGGATGTTTGTGTATGTAGCGTTCCACACCTATGGCGCAACCAAGCAGGGCACTGATAAGAATTCTTGTTATGGCTATATTCTCTGTAAGCATGATGATTAGTCTTTAGGACAAACAAAGATAGAAATTAATTGAGAATTGATTACCTTTACGGAAAATAATGTCTTATGAGAAGATTCACTTTGTTTATCGCTGCCTTAGCCTTAGCGCTAAGTGCAGGCGCCAAGATTATTAAAAAGGACCAGATGAATGCTGAGAACCTGAAGAAGTTTGCAGGTTCAGTGTATGCGTATGAGGCTCCAACGGAACCTCTCACACCGGCTCCCAAGGGGTTCAAACCAGTATATCTTACACACTTTGGGCGTCACGGTTCCCGCTTCTTGGACAATGCATCTAATTACGATCGTCCATACAATATCCTTAAAGAGGCCGATGACGCCGGAGCATTGACCGCTTTCGGCAAGGACGTGCTCCGCCGCGTGGAGATAATACGCGCCGAGGCTGACCAGCGTGCCGGTGACCTTACCCCTAAAGGCATGCAGCAGCATCGTGACATAGCCCGCCGTATGGTAGAGAACTACCCGGAACTGTTCACCAATGACAAGACCATAATGGCCCGTTCCACCACATCGCATCGCGTGCTGGTGAGTGAGTATTCTGCTCTGATGCAGATTCTGCGCATGCGCCCCAAGATAAAGTTTGACTATGACTCCAGTAACCACGATGAGCCGTGGATGTACACCGAGGATAAGGCCGTATCGGCCCATAAGCGTAAGATCAATGCGGCTGTTCAGGAGTTCAACCAGCGTCACACTCATCCGGAGCGCCTTATGAAGGCTCTGTTCAAGGATCCCGAGTACATTAAGACCGCAGGAGGGCGTGACCAGAGCAGCAGCCTGTATTCATCGCTTTATGATATGGCGTCATACGTTCAGGGTTCTGATCCCGGCGTTGACCTGAATGACGTTTTCACATACGATGAGTGGTATGACCTGTTCCTTATGAACAATATGCGCTGGTACTCTCAGGCCGGATACACACCGCTTACAGATAATGTAGTGCCTTACGGTCATTGTGTTACCCTGCAGAACTTCATTGATTTTGCCGATGCTGCTCTGGCGGGTAATGGGGTAAGCGTAATGTTACGTTACGGTCATGAGGTTACTCTCATGTCATTCTTCTCATTGCTTGATTTGAATGATTCCGGTTACAGTACTGATGATCTGGAGAGTGTGGCTGATCATTGGGCCGCCTACAATTACGCCTATATGGGCGGTAATGTGCAGTGGGTGTTCTTCCGCAATAAGAAGGGTGAGGTGATTGTAAAGTTCCTGCTCAATGAGGAGGAGGCCACACTGCCTGAGTCTGTTCCGTTCTACAAGGATGCCAAAGGCAATGAGCAGCGTCCGTACTACCGCTGGGAGGATGTTAAGAATTTCTATCTGGCCAAGATTAAGTACTGGGAGGAGTTCAAGGCCAACGATGATACTCCGGTTGAGGAATCCTCTTCAAGCCGCCGCAGCTTCCGCCAGGAAATCAACACGGCCACCAATTGATCACTTGGTATCTACTTGGAGGCGGAGCTCACGGAACGGCCGGGTGGGGTCGTTGGTGGTGAGGTTGATGGAGCCCATAGTGGTGGTGTGGGGCTCACGGGAGTTGATTACGGATACGGTTACTATCAAATTTTTGCCGGGTTTTATGACCTGACCGCTCTCAATACTGATTGCAGTACCTTCCATTGGCTCTACGTTGCGGAATATCAGGTCGGCATTACCGGTATTCTCTATTATGATTTTCTTCTTGTAGATCTTTCCCGGTGCTTTCTCGCCAAAATCCACGTAGGTGGGTTCAATCCTTATTACAGGCTTGGGCTTATTCTGGTCGGTGGAGAACTTTTCTACGCGAATAGCGTTTACGGCAATCGGCACCTGACTCTTCGCGCCATCAGCCACTACCCATATAGTGTCACGAGCCATTCCAAAGTGGTTTTTTCCTTTAGGGATATCATAAGTGACACGTATGCTTACAACCTCTTGTGGGCCGATGCTTTCAGGGCATTCTACGCTCATTCCGTAGCGGTTACCTGTGGTTTCTGCGGATAGTTTTACCGGTTTGTCACCAACATTTGCTATACGTACTACCTTTGTTACACTCTCCCCCTGGTTTATATAACCAAAGGTACATTGCTTGGAATTGGTTTTTATGGTTCCGGCCAGCAGGTGAGGGTAGATTTGCTCAAGTCCCATGGGGATGGGGTTTACATCGGCAAATATGGATAGACTGGCGTAATTGCGGCGGTCCTTGGTGAATATCTCAACCTCGCGGAATACGCGTCCTTGAGTGCGTGCGGGGTCGAACACTACGGTGAGCTCGCCGTAATCTCCTCCGTGTATGGGTTCTGTAGAGTATTGCACAGTGGTACAACCGCAACTGGTGGCAATGTTGTCTATCTGAATGGGATTGTTTGATATGTTGGCAAACCTGAAGGTGTGAGAAACAGGACCGTCAGCCTCTTCAATAGTGCCGAAATCCCACTCATAGGTTTCAAACACCATTGCCGATGTGGGTTCATCCTGGGCCCAGGTTATACTACATATCGTAAGCAATATTGTGGTTAGTAAGGTTTTAGCTTTCATATATCAGTAAAATAATTGTTCGTGTTTTATAGTCGTGGCTGGACCGTGCCCCGTATATGCTATTGTCTCCTCTGGCATGGTGAGCAGCTTGGTGCGGATTCCTGTCATCAGTGCCTCATGGTCACCGTCAGGGAAATCGGTACGGCCGTAGCTGCCTTGGAAAATCACATCGCCCGTAAATATGCATTTCTGCTCCTTGTTCCAGAATACCAGACTTCCGGGAGAGTGTCCGGGAATATGCAGCACATGCAGTGTGGTATGCCCGAAACTGACCGTATCACCCTCATTGAGCACGTTCTCCGGCTCTATGGGATTGACATGTCCGTTATATTTGATGCCGAATACCGCCATCCGGGCATCAATGGTCGTGATCCAAGGCATATCCAGATCATTGGCCTTTGCCTTTATGCCGTATGTATCCTCTACAAAGGAGTTGCCAAAGACGTGGTCAAAATGCAGATGTGTATTGAGCAGAAGCTTTACCTGCAGATTGTTATCGCGTATGAATGCAGCCAGCTTATCGGTCTCACCCGGAAAGTAACAGCCCGGGTCAATGATAGCAGCCTCATTGGTCTCATCCCATATGACGTAGGTGTTGACCGGCAGGAAGTTGAACTCAAAGCATTTGACCTGCATCATATCTGCACGTAAACGGTTTTCTTGTCCTTGAAGAACTCCTCAGTAAAGTATTTGCTTATATCTGTAATCTCTGCCACTTTCCTGAATTTGGCTGTCTCTGCGCCTAAATCACCGCCTTTGAGGCAGATGACGCCGTTGGGGTAGGCGTTGCGCTGTGTCTTGCGGTCGAGCAGGCGGCCGGCCACAGAGCAGAGGTCTGGCAGGGGCATGACACCGCGTGACAGTATGAACTCATACTTGTCCTTGTCATCCTCTGCACGCTCGTGGCGGCATATTACGTTCTTTAGTCCTATCTGCGTAGCGATATCCTGCGCTACACGCACCTTTTTGCCTATGCTGTCTATCAGCGTAAAACTACACTCCGGGAACAGAATGGCTAAAGGTATGCCGGGTAATCCGCCTCCGGTGCCCACATCAGTCAGACGCGTGCCATCAGCAAAATTTATCACCTTGGCAATGGCCAGTGAATGAAGGATATGATGCTCATACAGATTGTCAATATCCTTACGGGATATGACGTTTATCTTGCTGTTCCAGTCTGTATAAAGCGGACCGAGAGCCTCCAGTTGCTCGTACTGAAGGCTCGTCAGGTCCGTGAAATATTTCCTTATCAGATCCATTACTTGAGATAGTAAGTAACTGATGTAACCACTCTTACGTTCTTTATCCAAGGAGTATTAGAGTCACGGTCATAGATAGAGAACTGGCCCTGTGATGCAGTCTGGATCTTACCCAATTTGGAGCCGGAATCATCGGCAAACTTCTGGGCAACCTCACGTGCATTACGGGTAGCTACCTCAACCATCTGCGGCTTGAGCTCATTCAGACCGTTGAAGTCATACTGTGTCTGGTGCTCGTAGTCATTGCCGCTTATGGCGATGCCTTTCTTGAGCAGGTCTCCCTGCTTGAGGATAAGCTGACGCACAAGTTCGACATTGTTTGAACTGACGGTTACAACCTGCTGCATCTGATAGCGGTATGCAATGTACTCATTGGAGTAACGGTTGGCGTTACGGTCATAAACGGTGGGAGCGGCTATGCTGATCTCACTCTCCTGGATTCCTCCTTCCTTGAGGAACTTTACTATCTCCTTTGACTTGTTGTCCATTGAAGAGTAGAGCTTGACCAGGTCATTGTCAACGTCCTGGATAACCAGAGGCCAGATAACATGGTCGGCCATAACCTCCTGTGTGGCAAGACCTTTAACGTTTACAACGCGCTTGGTTCCTGTGAATTTGTTCACAGACAGGATAATGCAGACACCAAGTGCCAGCAATCCCAAAAAATTACCTGAACTTTTCATAATGACTGTTTGTTTTTAATTGTTCTCCAAATCATTGTAATCCAAACTATTGTATAACTGTACACATTGAAAAACAGTGTGTTGTTTATCAGTCTGTGAACGCTGGAAGGGCAAAGCACATCGGTAGGGATGATGCTGAACAGTACGAATACAATCCAGAACATGATTGTATCAAACAGAGTATGCCTCTTCCAGGTGTACCAGCACATCATGTATCCAGATAGGGCTATAACGTATGTATGCGGCTCAGATGCCTCACTGAACAGGATTATATAGCCCATGAGTACTCCCAATACCTGCACGCGGAAATCAAGTTCATTCCAGCGGTTCTTAAGCGCAAAGAACATTGCAATTAGCAATACCATGACCGATGCCTGGAAGATGCGCATGTAGGGTAGCACGCCTGGTATTGCAAATACTATTGAAGGATATGTTCCTGTTGTGTCGTGATGACTACCCAATGCGTTGAACCAGTCCATATACCATGGAATCAGTCCGTCAAAACCGGTTTGCAATACCGGCAGCAGGAGCAGTCCCAGGCCGCACAACACTGCATAACCAACATTGCGCCAGAACTTAGGATAGCATAACAGGAGTCCCAACTCAACTATTCCGTAAATCTTAGTGGTAGCTGAAATCATAATGAGCAGCACAGCCCAGAACGGCTTGTCCTTTTCAAGCAGTATGAATGCCCAAAGGAAAATGTAGCACACAACCACGTTATACTGGAAACAGAATAGGCTCTCTACGATGATAAGTGTAAGATACAGAGCGATTTGTGCGGATTTGTCCTTAAGGCGTCCTGGCAGGTTTCTGATAGCCAGGAAGAGCAGTGTATAGTTCATGAAGTTCCAAAGGATACCGCTCATCCAACGTGGCAGGAATGCAAATGGGGTAAACAGCACATTGAACACCGGTGAGTAGATGAAGAATCGGCCGTGCTGATTGGTGAATTCCTGAGTGTAGGCCGATATATGCTGCCAGAACAGTTGGGTGGCATCGCGGAAATCAACCAGATTCTCGGCGCGCCCCCTGGCCAACTCAATACATGTAGCGGCCATACCTAACACCAATCCTATGAGATATACGTTTCTTGGATTGGTAAAGAAGGATCTGAAACTGTTGGTGGTACTCTTAGTCATTTCCTGATTCTGATTTTCTGTACTCTCTGACAATATATGCCGGTCTTCTCTTTGTCTCAGTATATATTCTGCCTATGTATTCACCCAATATGCCTACAGTTAGTAGTTGTATGCCACTCAGGAACAAGATGATAATGAGTAGAGTGGGATAGCCGCGAACAACTTCACCCCATACCAGCGTCTTGATGAACACACATATCATATATATGAATGAACCTAGTGAGACAAGTATTCCCAGCATGGTGGCTATCTTAAGAGGAATGGTTGTGAATGATACCAGACCTTCAATGGCCAGCCCGAACAATTGCCGGGTGCTCCATGAAGAGTGCCCTGCCACACGGTCTTGGGTCTCAAATTCAACGCCAATCTTCTTGAATCCCATAAAACAGAACAAACCTTTGGTGTAGCGTTCTGTCTCTTTCATCTCTTTAAGTGAATCAACGCATTTCCTGTCCAACAATCTGAAATCACCCACGTTGGGAAGCATCTCGTATCGGACGAACTTTTGAAGTAACTTGTAATAGAGAAGTGACATATGCTTTCTCATCCAGCTCTCCTTGCCACGTGTTATTCGCTTGCCATATACATCCTCATATCCTTCTTCCCATTTGGCGAGCATCTCTGTGATTACATGAGGCGGATGTTGCAGATCAGCATCCATTATGACTACGCAATCACCCTGGGCATAGTTGAGACCGGCAAACATTGCATTCTCCTTGCCGAAGTTACGGGAGAGTTCTATGTAACTGATTCTCTTGTCTTTCTCATACAGGGACTTCATTATCTGAACTGTTCCGTCTATACTGCCGTCATCAACCAGAAGCAGTTCCCAGTTATATTCTTTCCACTTGGGTTCATTATCCATCAGACCGGTGACAGTTTCGTAGAGCAGCGGCAGTGACTCCTCCTCATTGTGGCACGGAACCAGAATAGTGACTTTCTTCATGACTTGACGATAGGTTTGGTTTTAAGGGTTCCGTTCTCATATGTATGGGCCAGCTGGCTGTAAGTGCAGAAAACGGCACCGTTGTCCTTAAGACAGGTTATGACTTGACGTAACCTGTCATACATTTTATCTCCGGAGTTATGACGTATGATGTACGGCAACCTGAATTCCGGGTGATCACATAATTGGTAGAATTCCCACGGATGGAAATAGGTGTTGAAATAGCCGTCATGGTGGATTATACGTCTGGCCAGACGCTTGTAGTACCAGAGTGGAAAATTATGAAGCGCCAGCCAGAACATGGGGAGCCTGAGTAGTGGTGAAACTGATGCAGGAATCTGCACAATGCCATCTTCTATAAAACAGGTTCTTGGAGTTGACAGATGCATATACCGGCCCGGAATGAAACAGGGGTTGAGCGAGGCGTTATATACGTAGCCGTTCCTTTTCAGTTCTGCAAGATCAAGCGGGAACATTCTGGGTTGACGGTATCCTTTGACAACCAGCCCTGTCTGCTGTTCAAGTATTCGCTTGCTGTCTGCCAGATCCGTAGGCTTGGGTTCCCAGTGGTCACATCCGTGGGCGGCAATCTCATGCCCTTCATCCATAATGCGCCGGATGGTCTCAGGGGCATTCTGTGCAAAATTTGATGTGCAGAAAAATGTTGCTTTGACACCGCACTCCTTAAGGCAGTCCAGTATGCGGTTCGTTCCATATACTGAAACCTCCATGCCCCCTTTCAGCGTATCCCATTCCACGCCATGCTCACGGGGTACATCGAATTCCTCTGTATCAAAACTCAGTGCCACCATAATCGGAAAGCAAAGATATAAAAAAACAAGAGAGGATAATGCTTTTAGTTGGCTTATCTCTTTTTGAACACAAAGTTCAGAATGGTGTATTGAACCAGCATGGCTACCAGCATCACTGCTATTGGCGCAATGAGTTCATGCATACCCATCCACAGGAATACATTGAGCAGTACCATGTGCAGCAGGAAATTGACGGCGTGACTGCCGGCAAATCCCACAAAACGGCCCCAGGAGGGTGATGAGCGGAATGTAAAGTAGCTGGTGGCTATAAAATTGCAGATGAATGAGATTATGTATCCGGTGGCGTATGCCAGGTTGTGCCCTGCTCCAAGCCTCAGCAGTACGTAATATATGCCGTAGTGGATACCTGCAGCCAAGGTTCCTACTATGCAGAACCTCACGAACTGCATTATCTGCTTGCTATTCTTTTTGATAAGTTGTCTTTTTCTTTTCATTCCGCTTGCAAAAATAAACAGATTTAATGTACCTTTGCACATTTATTTTTAACTAATAATTTTAAACATCAGATTCGTTCTTGAAATGTTGCCTATGAATAAAAAATTTATTCTAAGTGTTGTCCTGCTGACAACTGTTGTATCGTCAGCATTTGCTTTTGAAGTTGAAGGAATAGAGTACACTAAAACAGTCGGAACTAAAGTAAGTGTAAAAACTGCAAGCATTCCTTCTGATAGTACGTTGACAATACCTTCCAAGGTTTTGTATGAAAGTGTTGAATATGATGTTACGGGTATTCTGAATTATGCTTTCTATGGCAGTACCGGTTTGAAGTCAATAGCCATTCCTGCATCGGTGACAGAAATAGGTGATGGCGCGTTTTCCGATTGTATCAATTTGAAATCAATAGTCATACCAAATTCAGTGAAAAACATTGGAAACGGTCTCTTATTTGGCTGTACCGGTTTGGAGTCAATAACCATTCACAATACTGTTACCAACATAGGAAGCAATGCTTTCAGCAATTGTACCGGTTTGAAGTCAATAATTATACCCGGATCAGTGACTGCAATAGGAGAGTCTGCTTTTTCCGGTTGTACCGGTTTGGATACGATAGTCATTCCCCAGTCAGTAACCAGCATTGGAGGTTATATTTTCAGCGGCTGTACAGGTCTTAAGTCAATAACCATACCAGAGTCAGTGAAGAGCATAGGCAACGGCTCTTTCAGTGGCTGTATAGGTTTGAAGTCAATAACCATCCCTGGATCTGTTGAAAGCATCGGACATTATGCTTTCCGTGATTGTATTGGTCTTGATACGTTATTATTACCTAATTCATTGAAAGTTATCGGAGATTATGCGTTCAGCTATTGTACCGGTCTGGATACCATAGCTATCCCCGAGTCAGTGAAGAATATCGGAAACAGTGTTTTCAGCTATTGCTCCGGCTTGAGCTCGATAAATATCCCAACTTCAGTGACAGGCATTGGAGGTTTTGCTTTCTGCGGTTGCACCGGTCTTAAGTCAATAACCATCCCCTCATCAGTGGATAGCATTGGAGAGTATGCATTTTATGATTGCTCCGGTCTTAAGTCCATAACCATTCCCTCATCAGTGGATAGCATCGGCGATTATGCTTTTGGCCGTTGTCAGGGTTTGACTTCAATAAATATTCCGGGATCAGTACGCGTCCTCGGGAATTATGTATTTTATGATTGCTCTGGCTTGAAGTCAATAACCATACCTAACTCAGTTAAAAGAATCGGAGACGGCGCTTTCTATAAGTGTGTTGCTTTGAACTCTATAACCATTCCTTCATCAGTTGACGCCATTGGAGATTGTGCCTTCTGGGGATGCGACGAATTGACCTCAATAATAATCCCGGAGTCAGTTAAGAGTATAGGTTATTATGCCTTTTACGGCTGTACCGGCTTGGAGTCAATAACCATACCCGCGTCTGTGGACAGCATTAGAGGGTATGCTTTTTATGACTGTTCCGGTTTAACTACAGTGATCATCCCGGAATCAGTTAAGAGCATTGGTAGTTATGCTTTTTATGGTTGCATCAGTCTGGAGTCAATAAACATACCCCAGTCAGTGGATAGCATTGGAGAGTATGTTTTTTGCTGTGACAGCAGTCTGGTCTCGATAACCATCCCAGAGTCTGTGAAGAGTATAGGGCGATATATGTTTTATGACTGTCACGGTTTGACCTCAATAACCATCCCGGAATCATTGACAAGCATAGGTGATTACGCTTTTTATGGATGCTCCGGATTGGATACGATGGCCATCCCCGAGACTGTCACCGGTATCGGAATCAATGCTTTTGCCCATTGCTCCGGTTTGAAGTCGATAACCATTCCTGAGTCAGTGGACAGTATAGGAGGTTATGCTTTCTATGGTTGTTACGGCTTGGATACAATAAAAATCCCGGAAACTGTGGTTAGTATTGGAGATTATGCTTTCTATGGCTGTACAGGTCTGGATACAATGGTTCTTCCCAAGGCTTTGCAGAGCATAGGACGTTATGCATTCTATGGCTGCTCAGGCTTTAAGACAATAATCATTCCGGAGACAATGGACAGCATTCCGGATTGTGCATTTTATGCTTGTTCAGGTCTGGACTCAATAAACATCCCGGAATCAGTGGTGAGCATTGGCGACTCTGCTTTTTACGGCTGCGCAGACATAAGGTCAATAATCATCCCGAAATCCGTGACCAACATTGGGCCGGGTGCCTTCTGGGGCTGTTCAAGTGTAGATTCTATATCAGTACATAAGGATAATCCCGTATATGACAGCAGGAATAATTGTAACGCGATAATAAAGACTGTGGGTGACACACTGCTGTACGGTTGTATGAAAACCTTTATTCCGGAGTCTGTGACCAGTATCGGCGATGGCGCATTCTTCGGTTGCTATGGTTTGGATTCAATGATAATCATTCCGGAATCAGTGGTGAGCATAGGGGATTATGGTTTCTATGGCTGTTCAGGTCTGGACTCTCTATTCATTCCAAAGTCTGTTATCAGCATAGGAGTCTCGGCTTTCTGGAAGTGTTCCGGCCTGACCTCAATTAAAGTTGATAAAGACAATCCTGTATATGACAGCAGGAAAGGATGTAACGCTGTTATAGGAACTCTTACGGATACTCTGTTATACGGTTGTATGAACACAGTTATTCCGGAGACGGTGATCAGTATTGAAGACGGTGCTTTCTACGGCTGTTCCGGTCTGGAATCAATAATCATACCTGAATCCGTGAGTAACATTGGAGGTTATGCATTCACTGGTTGTTCCTATCTGCTTTCTGTAGAGAACCTTAAATCAGTTAAGGTAATAGGGGAATATGCGTTCAGCGGTTGTTCTGATTTAACCACAATAACCATTCCTAAGACAGCTGACAGCATCGGAAACTGTGTATTCAGTGGTTGCATCTCATTGGAGAAGGTCTATGTACTTGCATCAAATCCTCCTGTTTTCCACGGAGGCGAGATACCTGAAGAGAGTATATTATATGTACCGTTAGGATGTTCCTGTATTTACAGTGAAGCTGAAGGATGGAAGGATTTCAGTATGATTCTTGAGACAAATACCACGTCAACGGGCGATATGAAACTGTCTCATGATTCCGCGCCTATATGGTACTATGACATGAAAGGCTCCCGATTTGAACAGCCTCAATCAGGATTGAACATAATATTGTTCAATGACGGTACATCAAGAAAAATATATCTTGAATAAAGGGATATTCTAAATAAATATTCCTATCTTGCCAAGGTCTTAATTACTGTAACCTTATGAAAACTAACCTTGTCAAGAAAACCTTGGCGTGTGCGGCTATATTCGCTGCTTCAGTAGCTGTGAGTGCCCAGACGCGTCACACATTCGCCAATCCGCTAGACGTGGTGGTGGGTAATGAACGAGCCGTGCGCGGCGGTGAGCCCGTGGTCATCATCTTTGAGGATGATTATTTCCTGTTCGTTTCGCACAGGCGCGGATACTGGTATTCTCCCGATTTCCGCAACTGGACATACGTGGATGCTCCCGGATATCCAGCCGGTGTGGTATCAGTGGTGGAGATGGACGGCAAGCTGATAGGCTGCTCCATGAACAACCGTAACGTCTATCGTGCCATAGACCCGCGCAAGGGCGAGTGGGAGAAGATAGGTGAACTCAGCAGTGACCGCTATGGTGATGCCAATATGTTTGTGGATGATGACGGTCGCCTGTATATGTATTTTGGCTGGTCACAGATTATGCCTTTCCAGGTAGTAGAGCTGGATAAGGAGACCTTCAAGGAGAAGGGTGAGCCCAAACCCCTGTTCTGGAGTGACATCAAGAACCACGGATTTGAGGTGCGCAAGCCTGAGGATGTAATCTACTCCATATTCAACGGCCGCCGCGATTACGGCCCCGAGGAGCTACCTTGGATAGAGGGTCCCTACATGATCAAACATAACGGCAAGTACTATCTGCAGTACGCAGCCATCGGTCTAGAGTTTATCTCATATTCACACGGTATATATGTGTCTGATAGTCCGATGGGCCCGTTTACTTATAGTGAGCATAACCCACTTACCTTCAAGACCAGCGGATTCCAGGTAGGTGCCGGACACGGCAGCACTTTCCATGACAAGAAAGGTAACCTTTGGACCATCTGCATGATCCCCGCACAGTATGGTGAGGGTGGCCGCGGCTCAGAGCTGGCCATATATCCCACAGCAGTTGATAAGCAGGGCGTGATGTATTCCAACACTGCTCTTGGTGACTATCCGCAGTATTATCCTGATGAGCGCAAGGTGGGTGGAGTAGATAACTACGTGAACTGGAAACTGCTGTCAGTAAACAAGAAAGCCATTGTTTCATCAACATTTGAGAACTACAAACCTTCGCAGGCTCTTGATGAGGATTTCAAGACCTGCTGGGTAGCTGCAACCGGTGATGCAGGCGAGTTCTTTACCGTTGACCTGGGTGACAAGGCTACCATCAACGCCATACAGCTCAACTGGGATCACATAGGTGCGGCACGTGCCGGTGGTGGCATGGGTGGATTCGGCGGTATGGGCGGCGGCAGAACGCAGCAGGCTCAGGCCGAACAGCTCTATCAGTGCTATGAGGTGTTTGTATCGGATAATAACTCCAGCTGGACAAAGATTATCAGCAAGCCCCAGAACAAGATGGAACTCAAGCATGAGTACATTGAACTGGAAAAACCTGTAAGTGCACGTTATGTCAAGGTTGTCAATGTGGCTACGTATGATGGTGCCAAGTTCTCAATCAAGGATCTGCGTGTATTCGGTACCACACCTAACATGAAGACCCAGAAGGTGAAGAAGTTCATGGCCGTACGCAATCCTGAGGACCGTCGTGAGGCCAATGTGATCTGGGAGCCCGTGGCAGGTGCCGACGGCTATATCGTTCGTTACGGTATTGAGAAGAAGAAACTGTACAACAGCTACATAGTCTATGGCAAGAACGAACTCTACATGCATTCTCTGAACACTGCGCCAAACTATTACTTTGAGGTTGAGTCATTTACAAGCGGACTGCCTAAGTATAATGAGAACCCGCGTGAGACCATCGGACTTGGTGCAGAGTTGCAGATTGCCAAGCGTGGCGGCGGTATGGGCGGCGGAGGAAATGCCGGCTATCGCCAGACTGCCGATACCAAGTACATCATGCTCAAGGAGAATGTAAAAGAGTACTGGTTTGAAGATATAGATGCCGGCAACTGGACGCTGAGCCACTCATACGGACCTGTCCTGTGGGCAGGTCAGCTTACTGATGCCGATGTCATCTCAACTCAGGCCAATCCCAAGCCAACCGTTACTGCCAAGCTTACATTGCTGGGTGAGGGAACCAACATTACCGGCACACTCCAAATGCAGGTTATCCCCGGCAAGGAAAAAGCCCGCATCAAAATTGTTGTAGAGAAATGATACTGCTCCTAAGTGAGCAAAACTTTTTGGGGTATCGGTATCGTAGTTTCAGATACTGATACCCCAAAAAGTTTTCTTTAAACAATGCACATTTTTTTATGCTCGGTTTTTGCATTTTGAAATTATTTCCGTATTTTTGCCGACAGTTTGAAACAATAATGGAGGGAAAAGTTACATATAATTGTCTTTCCAATCAGATGAATGACAAGCAGAATCTGAATAATAATCAGGTTCCGGTAGCTCCGTGTTGTTTCACCAGTCGGATAATATGACGGAGAGAAAGGAAATATTTAGATAAATTGAGTGAAGGCTGGTTCAAGCAGGACCAGCCTTCCTCTTTTTTTAAGGTTTTATATTATGTGTGGAATAGTAGGTTACATCGGAAAGCGTGAGGCTTATCCAATTCTGATCAAAGGACTATCGAGGCTTGAATATCGTGGTTACGACAGTGCAGGTGTGGCACTTATCAATGACAGCGGCGAGCTGGTAATATATAAGACAAAAGGTAAGGTGGCAGATCTGGACCGCACTGTCCAGGGCAAGGACCTGAGCGGGACAGTAGGAATAGCACATACACGCTGGGCCACACATGGTGAGCCTAATGATGTGAATGCGCATCCGCACTTCTCAGAATCAGGTAACCTGGCGCTCATACATAACGGTATTATCGAGA
Source organism: uncultured Bacteroidales bacterium (assembly GCA_902774275.1). Lineage (GTDB taxonomy): Bacteria > Bacteroidota > Bacteroidia > Bacteroidales > Bacteroidaceae > Colenecus. The sequence goes on along the minus strand of CACYHN010000035.1, from coordinate 8,130 downwards.
ACTTCCGTTCACTTAAGAAAGAGCTTCAGAATCAGGGCTATCATTTTAAGAGTGAGACAGATACTGAGGTTATCATACAGCTAATCCAGTATATCATGGACAGCCACTCCATCACACTTGAGGAGGCTGTTCCTCTGGCCCTGAACAGCGTGATAGGTGCGTATGCCATTGTAATCGTGGACAAGACACACCCAGACCGTATGATTGCCGCCCGCAAGGGTAGTCCTCTTATAATAGGTGTAGGTGATGATGAGTTTCTGATAGGGTCCGATGCCACTCCGATAGTAGAATACACTGACCGCGTAGTCTATCTGGGTGAGGAGCAGATAGCTTTCATAGAGCGCGGCAAGGAGCTTAAGATAACAGACCTGCGTAGCATTGAGCAGACTCCGGTGATCAAGAAACTGGAGCTCAACCTGAGCCAGATAGAGAAGGGTGGTTTCCCGCACTTTATGCTTAAGGAGATTCATGAGCAGCCCGATACCTGCCGTACGGTCATGAACGGCCGATTGAATACTGATCTTGGACTTGTCAAGCTCTCAGGTGTTATTGACCATAAGGAGAGGCTGCTTAAAGCCCGTCGCATCATTATCTGCGCATGCGGAACCTCATGGCATGCCGGCCTTATAGGCAAGTATCTGATTGAGGACCTTACCCGCATACCAGTGGAGGTAGAGTACTCATCGGAGTTCCGTTACCGCAATCCGGTAATCTATCCCGATGATGTGGTTATAGCTATCTCGCAGTCCGGTGAGACGGCCGATACTCTGGCAGCCATGCAGCTGGCAAAGGCATCGGGAGCATTCCTGTTCGGAATATGTAACGTGGTGGGCTCATCCATAGCACGTGCTGCGGATACAGGTTGTTATACGCATGCCGGCCCTGAGATAGGTGTGGCATCAACCAAGGCATTCACCGCACAGGTTGAGACCCTGCTGCTGCTCGCTCTGAGCATAGCAAAGGAGAAGGGTACCGTAACCGATGAGTACAGCCTGCGTATCATTCGTGAATTGCAGACCATACCTGATAAGATTGCTACTATCCTTAAGCACAACCAGCAGATTTCAGAGATAGCCAAGACATTCACATACGCGCACAACTTTATTTACCTGGGTCGCGGCTACAACTATCCGGTGGCACTTGAGGGTGCTCTGAAGCTCAAGGAGATATCATATATCCATGCAGAGGGTTATCCTGCTGCCGAGATGAAGCACGGACCTATCGCTTTGATTGATGAGGAGATGCCTGTGGTTGCCATAGCCCCGCGCTGCGGCAACTATGACAAGATCCTGAGCAATATCCAGGAGGTAAAAGCCCGTAAGGGTAGGGTGATAAGCATTGTAACAGAGGGTGATAAGGATGTGCGTGCCCTGTCAGACCTCTATTTTGAGATACCAGCCACAGAGGAGTGCCTTGTACCGCTGCTTTCAGTCATCCCGCTGCAGCTTCTGGCATATCATGTAGCCATAGCCAAGGGACGTGACGTGGATCAGCCGCGTAACCTGGCCAAATCAGTAACAGTAGAATAAAAACGTGGAAAAGGGGACTGTCCCCTTTTCCACATAATTTTAATTATGGAGACAAAATTCGTATTTATCACCGGCGGAGTAGTTTCGTCGCTCGGTAAGGGTATTATTGCTGCTTCACTGGCCAAGCTGTTGCAGGCCAGAGGTTTGAGGGTTACAATCCAGAAGTTTGACCCGTATATAAACATTGATCCGGGTACGCTTAATCCCTATGAGCACGGCGAGTGCTATGTGACCGATGACGGCGCTGAGACAGACCTGGACCTGGGGCACTATGAGCGTTTCCTGGGTGTACATACATCAAAGGCCAACAATGTCACCACCGGTAAGATATATAACACTGTAATCACCAAGGAGCGTGAGGGTGCCTATTTGGGCAAGACCGTCCAGATAGTACCTCATATCACCGATGAGATCAAGCGCCGCATGCTGCTGCTCGGCCAGACCGGCGAGTTTGACGTAGTGCTTACCGAAATAGGTGGTACGGTGGGCGATATGGAGTCTCTTCCTTTCATTGAGGCCGTGCGCCAGCTACAGTGGGAACTCCCTGAGGGGTCATGCATGTCAATACATCTTACGCTTGTGCCTTATCTGAGTGCCGCGAAGGAGCTCAAGACCAAGCCCACGCAGCACTCCGTGCAGATGTTGCAGCAGGCAGGTGTGCAGCCCGATGTGATTATCTGCCGTACTGAGCATCCCTTGTCGGATGAACTGCGCCGCAAGGTAGCACTATTCTGCAACGTCAAGCCCGGTCATGTGATTCAGAGCATCGACGCCTGGAGCATATATCAGGTTCCTCTCAATATGCACGCAGAGCATCTTGATGAGCTTGTGGTGCGCAAGCTGGGCATTGAGAACTTCAACCAGCCGGAACTGTCGGGTCTAAAGGAGTTCCTGGAGCGTCTTAAACACCCCGAGAGCGAGGTTGACATTGCGCTGGTAGGTAAGTACGTATCGCTTCAGGATGCTTACAAATCCATACTTGAAGCTCTTGTTCATGCAGGCGCCGCCAACTCCTGCAAGGTCAAGGTCCATTCCATTCAGAGTGAGGATGTAACAGCTGCCAATGTGGCCGATAAGCTTAAGGGAATGAAAGGTATTCTGGTCGCTCCCGGATTCGGCTCACGCGGTCTTGAGGGCAAGATTGAGGCTGTGAAATATGCCCGTGAAAACAAGATACCGTTCCTGGGTATCTGTCTGGGAATGCAGATGTGCGTGGTGGAGTTCGCCCGCAATGTACTTGGTTTTGCCGATGCCCAATCAACTGAGGTTGATCCTGAAACCACACATCCTGTAATTGACATGATGGAGGATCAGAAGAAGACTACCATGAAGGGCGGCACTATGCGTCTGGGTGCATATGAGTGTGAAATAAGCAAGGATACTCTTGCATATAAGATATACGGCAGCAAACTCATCTCAGAGCGTCACCGCCACCGTTATGAGTTCAATGCCAAGTACGCCGAAGACTTCAAGAAGGCAGGGCTGATTGCATCGGGTCACAATCCCCAGACCGGCCTCACCGAGATCGTGGAGCTCCCACAGAGTGTGCATCCCTTCTTTATAGGCTCCCAGTTCCATCCCGAGTACAAGAGTACCCCTGAGAATCCCCATCCTTTGTTCAAAGCCTTCATATCCGCAGTTATAAGCGCACAGTAAAAGATTTTAGGGTATAGGTATAGGAAACCGTCGCCACCCTCGCCTAAGAAGATGCTCTGGAAGGTAGGAGTTTACTCATGCCTTTCAGAGCGTCTTATTAGGGATGGGAGGGATAGCGCGAAGCGCGTAGTTTCAGATACCTATACCCTAAAATCTTACTGTGCGCGTAGCAATTTGCAGTAATTCAACTATTCGTAGTAGTATAGTTTGCCGTTGATTATCACAAAGCCACGGGGCAGGCCCTCTATTACACGGCCACCTATGTCATGAATCAAATATGTACCCGGTGTGGCAGGTATCAGCTCCACATTATTGGGATACTGTTTAAGGGTCCAGTTGACCGCCATGTGGTTGTCGACATACAGATCAGTAAGTAGCAGTACCGTTGTGCCTGATTGTTCTGATACAGGCCATGGAGCCACGCTCATGTAGCTCACCTGGTCAACGACAATACCCGCCGCATTGCTAAGACGCACTGATTCACCCTTGTTGGAAAGCTTTCCATCAGTCCACTGCCATACCTGAACATCATTGACTTCAGGTGTGAACTTGGAGGTATCGGCCGCAACATAGACGCTTCCATGTGCCGGAATCAGGCTTCCTTCAGGGAATGTGAAGTCAAAGGCCTGACTAAGAATGTATCCGCTTATGTCAAAAGGAGTATCGGCAGGATTGTAAATCCTTATGTACTCTGACTCGGTTTCAAGCATGGGATGGTAACATATTTCACTTATCACTGGCTCCATCTGCGGGGTCTCAGGCATGTAGAAAGAGCCAATCTTAAGGTCGGCAGGCGTTAACAGGAACTCCGTGGCCGATGTAAACTGCGGATCACCGTACAGGTTGCCCGCGGAGAGCGTGTCACCGTCAGAGAGCGATCCGCTGAACACGATGCTGGATTTGGCGTCGCACTCATATGTCCGGTCATAACTGTTGGAGAGTATGCATTCAGTTACCACGGCATTTCCGCCCAGACGACCATCAACCTTCTCATAGCAGGCCACCGGAGTTGCTACTGCAAAGAATGTGCATTTGTCCACATCGGCATGACATGAGTCCTTCACAGCAATGCCCATGTTGGTCTGAATGAATGTTGAGTTGCTCACCTTTACGGTTGAGCGCTGGCCCACGCTAATGCCCTTGTCGGTTATATTGTATGCCATCATGCTGTCAATGACCACGTTCTGGGCCTGCTCGCCAATATCCACTGCGTCACTGTTGTCGCCAAGGAAATGGTGAGCCACAACATCCTTGATCACTCCACCGTCTATGCCGTCAAAGTCAATAGCATCAGTGTCAACCTTGTCATTGCCAATGAACGTGCAATGTTCTACACGTCCCGTGCCGTACTTGAGGTTTATCAGGTCACCTGTAACGCGACTGTGTATCACGCTGTTAGTGAGCGTCACGTCACTGTAACGGGCCGATATGGGATTGCTCGTCACATCGGTTATGTTCAGGTGGTCAAGCGTCAGTTGCGGACAGTTGTATGCCGATATGGCTGCAACACAGTTGTAGAGACGCGGCCCCTGACTGGCATCGAGCATGGTTGCATAACTGAGTGTTGATCTGGAATCGCTGTTTATAAAGCAGAGCGCACCCCAGGCCTGCCCGGCATATTGTGGATTGAGCACAAATCGTATGCTGTCCGAACTTGTACCCTGAGCGCTAAGGCCTCCGTGCACAATCATGCAGGAATTGGGTGCAAACCTTATCTCTACACCCGGCTCAATGGTCAGACGCGCGCCTTTGGCTACAGTGACATCGCCCGCAGTATAATAAGGTGACTTGGACTTGAGCAGGGTCATATCGGAGAATATGGTATCAGGGAGCATGCTAAGTCCGTCTGGCTCATACATAGCCTCTACTGCTATATCAGAATCGATTGACAGCTTGATTGTAGGGCTGGTCTGCCCACTTAACCTATCTTGTGATGCCGTCTGGTTGAGCACAGCCAGAAGCTCAACGTCCATTATGATATCTGAGCTGCTCCTTGATGTCTGGTGAACCTCTACCGCTATGGTGTTTTCTCCCTGATGCAGGCATGATGGATCGATATCATAAGTGAGATATCTTATGGCAGCACGCTTGGGGATGGCGTAATTGTCAGCCAGCGGATTTGATTCATAGTTCTCTCTGAGGTTGCTACGTATGATTTCCTTGCCGTTTATAAATACAACCGCGCCGTCATCGCGCAGAAGGCGGAGCTTTATCTGAAGGTAAGATGAGGGATCATCCTCAATGGTGAATTTACGGCGGAAATATGTAATGACATACTTGGAATTGCTAGAGCCGTAGTTCACGGTTGTCTTTATCAGGCCTGTCATCTTGTTATCAGTGTCATATCCCAGAGGTGATGCCCCCGATTTCCATCCTGAGTCATCAAATGTAGTTGAATACCATGCAAAGGGAGTGCTTCCGTTATCAAGATATTTCCATTGACTGCCGGTGGATATCAGCTTCTTTACGGCATTCTCACGCCACCCCTTGAACGTATAACCCACGCGCTCTCCGGCAGTAAGGGTTATTTCCATATCGGTAGGGTATGATCCGCTCCACTTGTTCTTGTCAATGGAGAGACCGTTAAACTCAAAACCGGATTTGCCGGTAAGAGTGAGTAGGGCGGGCGCGCCTGTGCCGTAGTTCTCATAGAAGTCCCAAAGCAGCACTATCGGGCGGCCGTTGCAGAAATCCCGCAGATAGCTTATACGGCTGCGCCACTGTCTGGTCGATGTCAGGGCATTGCCACTGTAGGAGCTGGTGGTGCCCAGCCACCTCTGAACCTGTTGTTCCATAAGAGGTTCTATATCCTTGGCGTGCTCTGTTACCTGGCGCTGTATCTCCTCCGGATTGAACGCCGTGAACAGGAGGTCGGCGGCACGCTTGCAGAAATATTTGCGGTAACCTTCATTCTTGAGCATTGAGCCGAAAGGCATGTTGGCCTTTTCAGCATACCAGTCGGCATAGTCATCGGCATATTTGTTGAAACCTCGGTCGCCGTCAGTGAATATCCAACGCCACACACCTTCGCCCTTTGGCTTCCAGGCCATGGGGTTGTGGTTGACCGATGTGTTGTGACTCCAGATCTGTGCCACCATGAAGTCGGTATAGTTCTCAACGTCCATTATGGCGGCCAGAGCGTCATAATTGGACTGCACGCTCAGGTCTTTCTGCCAAAGTTCCTTGTAGTGGTTCCACTCCACTATATCGCCGGCCTCAATGTTCTGGTCACCTTCAATCATGTCAAATGTGCCGGACTCAAGCCCGTAGCGGGTCTCTATATACTCCTCGTTGACTTTTTCGCGTATATTATGAATTCCCAGGAATTCTCCGTTAAGATATACCACCGATGGACGGAACGCCTGCAGTGCAAGATTGAGTCCGCCCCTGCGGCAAGCCTGCTGAAGCAGGCCGTCACGGAACATGGTGTAGTTCCAGTCATTGCCCGATGCACGCAGCGCAAAGTCATCAAACGTGGTGCGTTCATCGTCATGGAACAGCTGGTATGACAGCTTGCCCTCGCCGTATTTCTTCCTGAAATATACTCCAAGCATCTTCTGCGGTATCTGCCAAGCATAGAGGCCGTTTATCTTTACGCCTGCCGGCTCGTTGAATGCAGCCCTGTCACTGCCGTTGTTCTCATAGAGCTCTATGTTTACCGGAACCTCAAAATCGGCCTTCTCATTATGCTTGTCGGTATATCCGTATATTCCATGCTCGGAATCCCAGAAATTGCTGCTTTCTGTTGCCAGCGATACCACAGGCAGGCTGTGCCCCGTGAACTCATTGTTAAGGAAATAGGTCATGGTTTTGGTCAGACCGGGCATCTTGCCGGTCTCCAGTATGCGTGCCCTCAGCACCGTAGTCTTGGTGAACGTAAGCGGGGCGGAATAGACGTTTGACTTCTCTGTAGGCTCTGAACCATCGGTGGTATAATAAACCGTGCCGCCCTGATCATTGGTTATGGTAACAGTAACAGATCCTGCATAAGCTCCGCCCTGTGTCAGTATAACCGGTTGGTTGGATCTGCCGGTATAGCCCTGGGTGGTATTGGCGGCACCTGGAGTGGGGGTCATAAAGAAGAGATTCATGCCCGGATTGTCTTTGGAACGGCCATAACTTATATCGCCATATTGCGGGCCGAAAGTCATGCTGTCAACCATATTTCCATCCGCATCAAAAAGACCCACCTCCTCACCGTCGGCACTCAGTTTGAAAGGAGCGTGAAGGCCTGTGCCCTTATCATCACACCATATCAGCAGGTAACCTCCGGCTTTGATAGATGTATTGTCAGGTAGAATGTATTTCTGTGGTTTGTTCTGATTGTCTGTAACTGACCAGCCGCTCAGGTCCACATCGGCTTGCCCAGCATTGTACAGCTCTATCCAGTCGGCATTTGCACCGTAATCAGGATCCGTATTGATGTTGCCGTTTGATGCCAGCACCTCATTTATGGTAATCTGAGCATCCGCAGGTATTACTGCCGCTACGGCCAGCACCACTATAATTGAAAAGTAATATGATAGTTTCATAGTAAGGTTAATAGCCATTTGACAGGATGTAAAAGTAATGGTTTTTTGAGAAAATGTGAAATTGGGGACATGAAATTGGGGACAGTCCCCAATTTCACGTTTTTGGCAAGATGCTGCAAATTTGCAAGATATACTTTCTAAATGTTGGGATTTTTGGAAATTTGATAGAAAAAAGTAATTTTTTTATTGTTTTTGAGAACAACGTATCAAAATAGTACGTATCTTTGCCCTCGAAATCAAGAACAAAACAGAATTTCATGTTTATCGGTTTTAAATATATAACCACTGTTCAGCTGAATAATAACCAGCAGCAGAATAATCAGAACCAGAATAATAATCAGGTTCCGATGGTTATACCTTTTGACCGGTCAGGTATGTAACTGTTAGTATTATTAAATCAAAAATATAAAGGC
>CACYHN010000034.1 GCA_902774275.1 uncultured Bacteroidales bacterium | reverse complement strand
ACGTACAAAAACACAACGCCTATAACAATGTAATTTTTTGTTCTTTGTCTCATTTTGAGCAAGATTCATTACTTAAAATACTTGCCGATGACCGGGAGGGACTTGAGTGGCAGGTCTTTCTTGAAGAGGTAAGCCAGATAGATGCAGATTAGTACGGTGTTGATAAGAAGTGACAGCCACAGGGGCAGTGACTTGCTGTCAACAAAGAGGTAAATCACGTACAGCACGGCAGCTAACAGTACGTACAGGCCAATCTCGCCTAAAGGATATTTGATGGGACTCTTTTTCTGTCCCACAAAGTATGAGAGTATCATGCATACGCCATAACCGGCAAAACCGCCCCATGCACAGGCCATGTAGCCGTATTGGGGTACAAATATGAAGTTGATGACCAGAAGTACTGCACAGCCTATGAATGAGAATACGGCACCCCACCATGTCTGGTCTATCAGCTTGTACCAGAATGAGAGATTGAAATATACTCCCATGAATATCTCGGCCAACATGACTATCGGTACCACCTTAAGGCCTTCCCAGTAGGTTCTGCCTATTATGAATTTGAGAATTTCCAAATAGAACATAACCGCCAGGAATGCAAGCAGGGCAAATATTATGAAGAACTTCATGGCATCGGCATAAACCTTGTTCTGCCCCTCGCGGTCATGTGCGGCTGTGCTGAAAACAAGCGGTTCATATGCGTATCGGAACGCCTGGGTAAGCATGGACATAATCATTGCAACCTTGACGGCGCTTCCGTAGATACCCAACAGCCTCTCACCTTCATCACCTTTAATAATATATGTAAAACAGATCTTATCGGCCACTTGGTTAAGTATTCCGGCAAGTCCCAGTATCAGTATGGGCCAGGTGTATGAGAGCATCTGACGGAATAGTTTGGTGTCAAAACCGTTCCTGATTTGTGATATCTCAGGCAGCAGACCTATAGTGATGCTTGCTGAGCAGAACAGGTTGATATAGAATACATATCTTACTACAAGGCTGGGATCATACCAACCAAGCAGGGTGGGGTAATCCTGATAGACATCCTTGAACCACAGTATGACTATGAGGTTAAGGGCTATGGTCATGAATATGTTGGTAAGCTTGAGAGCGGCAAACTTGATGGGTCTTTTAAGGAATCTCAGGTAAGAGAACACTATAGCCTGGAAAGAATCTATTGCTACTACAAGAGAGAGCGCAGTAACGTATTCGGGGTGCTGGGGGTATCCCAGCAAAGCACAGATCTCAAACCTGTTCATAATGCAGACGGCTGCGAACAAGGCTGACAGTATGCCTACCGATATCAGAGCGGTAGAGAATACTTTGGCAGGCTTCTGGCCCTCCTTGTTGGCGAACCTGAACATTGTGGTCTCCATGCCGAATGTAAGCAGGACAAGGCACAATGCAGTAACTGCATACATCTTTGTTATAGCTCCGTACTCTCCGCCCTGAGCCTTGAGCACGTTGGTGTACAAAGGAGTCAGCAAGTAGTTTATGAACCTGCCTACAATGCTGCTTATTCCGTATATGGCCGTATCCTTGGCCAATGATGCCATCTTGCTGTTTGACATAGATCCAGATGTGTATATAATTCGGAATGTTTTCACACAAAGATAGGCACTTGGAACCTTTTTTATGATTAGTGTTAGTTTTTTTTATAAAAAATCTTCTGAAATGTTGCATAGTTTCAAAAACCATCATATATTTGCCCCGTAAACTTATCGGAGTCATAACGAGAGAATAGGTATTAATTCTGCGTTATGGCTTTTTTTGTATAGTTACTTTAATAATTGAAATAAGATGTATTTTTCTTTATTGTTTGCAATGAGAAACTTGTTTGTTGTCCTCTCCTCTTTCTTAGATAAGGAGAGAGATAGTTATTTTAAGACTAGTAGTGTATCGTATCCTTTCAAACAGAGAGAAAAAGGATACATTTTTTATGTGTATATCAAACGACCCGAGTATTATTATAGCTTGACTATACTGTGAAGAACTATTCTATACTTTATTTGTGTTTTCCTGACGGTCATCATCGGATATGTACGGAGATGGTAGTAATCCGTTGTATCTGCTGGTGGCCGTTTGTGAAAACCTTATCGGGATTATTTCCAATTCTGATTTCAAAAAGAACAACATTTTTTTTAAATACCGAGACTCTGGTACTTTCTTTCAGAAGCAGAGGGGAAGCGTTCCCTTGCTTTTGATGCAAAGCGAATCTCAAAAAAACTGAAATGCAAATGAAAACAGAATCTTAGAGTGTTAATAATGGATTTGGAAAAAAAGGAGGGAATAAAACAGTTCGACCCTTGCAAAGTACTCTGTTTTAATCCCTTCCCCATCCAAATCTATAGTATAAACTAAAAACTTGGATGGCGCAAAGATAGTAATTTTTGTCAACTGCTATGCTATTCTTATGCTCAAGGAGCATTTGTAATAGTTGCCGGAATAAAGATTATTGTTTGCCTTATTCCGGCAAAAAAGAGGGTTTGAAATGATCCTTTTTCAATTCAATAAAATCAATTTTTAAAATTTAAAACCACAAAAAAACTATGAAAAAAAAACTTATAATTCTTTCATCTATTGTTATGTTTTCAATAGGTCTTGCAGTTTATGCAAATAATTCTTCTGCCATGAATGTACTGACTGAAGATAATATCGAAGCGCTCTCTGAAGGTGAAGGCTCATGGAATCCCATTCAGGAAACAGGTACATATCCCCATAGGGTATGGATAGACCATGCAGCCCATACTATTACAATGGAGGGATATCGTAGAGAAAAGAATTTTGAAGAAGAAGATGAGTGTGTTGAAAAGTTGGGTTATACATGTACAACATGTACTGCTTCTCCCATTTATAACGCAGAAAGTATTTCTGAGATGATTATTAACTTTTTGAAAGCAATCTTCAGCGGTACTTCATTCTTTTCTTGGGTTTTTTCCTTGTTTAAATAAATAGGAATCTGATAATACTGGCTATCATGATACGAAATATTCATGATAGCCAGTATATAAAAAACCATTTTAAAAAATAAATATGAATACGATTTCGAAAATAAAGTCACTAATGGGATTTAAAATGATATTATCAATCTCATTCATTTTCTTTTTGTTCGGGTGTAGAGAAAAATATAGTGAGAATGTGCTGGATCTTGATGAGATAGAAGAGGTAGACTTAAGTCCACTTACTTCAGATATAGACATTATTCCTATTAAATGTTCCGTTCCGATGGAAGGAATTAGAGAAATAAAGATTTTTGATGATTACACTTTTCTTTTGGGACTCAAAAGGAAGGATTTATATTGCGTTAAGAATGATTCTGTGATTTCAATTCTTAACGCAGTAGGTCGTGGTCACGGCGAGTACACGTATATAGATGATTTTACTTATGATGAAGATTCGAAGATTCTATATGTAAGAAATAATGAAAGGCTTTTAAAATACAGTGTTCCATCAATGTCTTTCTTGGGATCATCAGATATTACATATACTACAATAGGTATGATAGCGCTTAATCCTGACGAGATATTGGCTAATTGTTCTTTTTGGGAGGACGATACTTATAAAGAATGCTTTAATGGATTATGTGTCGTTTCCACAGCCACAGGTGAAATAATAAGACGCTGTTTTAAATCTGGTTTCTATGATGGTCTTTGTCTGTATGAAGATGATGTTGTAAAATATAATGATGAAATAATAATGCCTGTAGCTGGCGTTTACAATAATAAGGTTATAGCATTAGATCCTGAGACAGGTGGCACAAAAGATTTGGATTATTTCTGTTTTAGCCCCAAATGGAGATTGCCAAAAGATCTTATAAAGTTAGCACTTAAATGGGATAGTTTTAATTATTGTCAGGAAGAAGAAAAACGTACTGTATTTTGTGATGGTTTACATTCGCCTGCGATAATTAATTCCAGATTAACTTATTGGTGTTATCCTGAGGAAGATGGTTCAGACAAGCCTGTTTTAGTAATAAAAGATAAAGAAAAATATATAAAACGCCATTTTTTTGTATCTGGTACTTCATTGAGAATTAACTCTTATACTGTTAAAAACAATAGTTGCATAAAGGTATTAAGTAAAGATGCTGAATCCATAATTACCGATCCTGATAATGCATCAGATCTTGCTAAGGAGATATATCGGGTAATGAAGGCTCAGCCTTTCAATAATCCTATTCTCTTGTCATATACGGTTGACAAAAACATCTGAGTACTATGAAGATCAGTAAGACCAATAAGTTCTTTTCATCGGTTTTGACAATGCTGCTATATTCTGCTGTGGGTGTGGTATGTTTTTGGGGAGTTACGCTATTCCTGAATAGGGGTAAGCTCAATAAAAAACCTACACAGTTACCTTATGTGTCAGTAAAAGACAGTTGCCGGTTTGACGTCTCAGACGGATTGCTGGAATTAAGCAGAGAGGCAAATGGAATAATTGTCTATGTGGAAGCGGGATCCTGTGCTGCATGTGCTGAGAATGCTATTAAGGAGGTTGCCCAATATATGCAGGATTCGGTAGTTACTACAAAACCTATGTTGCTGTATCATCCTCCTGTAGAGATTAATCCCAGTCTTGTCAAGGATTACCATAACCACTTTGACAATTACTTTAGGGTGGTAGTTTCCTCTGATGATTCAATAATGATAAAGAATCCCTGGATGCCGGAATACTTAGGTATTTATGGTATTGTTACAGACTCTTTAGACAGAGTGCTTTTTGCCGGTTCCCTGTTTGACAGGAGGTTTATGGATTGCTGTATAAAACAATCTCAAACCATGTTGGAGATATGAGGTTGGCAGGATGGACTTTGATTGTTAGTCTGACTGTAGGTGGATGTAAAGGTCAGGATGGAACAATGGATTATCCCAAACAGATAATGGTAGAGAACACAATGGTATTTGATTCTGTTCATACCTCTTTCAGGTTACGTAACAGGAGTTCAGAACCAGTAGAACTGGATATTATTCCTGAATGTGACTGTACAAGGGTCTATCCTGAACATGTAACTGTAAAACCCCACTGTGGGCAGAAAGTCAGTATCTCTTTCTGGGTAAGCAGCGCAGGGGCTTATGAGAGAATTCTTTATCTGCAGAGAGAAGGTGATGATGCACAGGATACTGTGGTTATAAAAGGTTACGCAGAGAAATGAGTAGCATTAAAGAGATAGGTAAGGAATGGGGCATCCATCTTACTGTTGTGGATGGTCTGGTGGTGCTGATGTCAATCGTATTGATTTATGCATCAGTTGATTGTACCTGGAATAACGGATTCCGTCCATTTGTGATGGTGGAGCCGTTGCTTATTGCCTATTGTGTGCTGCGGATACTGTTTAACTTGAACCATAAGTGGACATCATATCTGCTCCTTTTGGTAATAGTGGTATTCTGTGTAAGAGAGATGTATCTGGGCTATTGCCAACTGTTCCAGAACTTAGGAAAGGTAAGAGGACAGGAAATATGCAAAGGTTCGTTCTCTAATTCAGGCCCGATGGGTTGTTTCCTTTCTGTGTGCGCAAGCCTGTTCATTGCAGTCTGTACAGGAGAATCAAAAAGGATAATCAGGATTCCATTGGCTGTTCTGGCTGTATCAGCATCAATTCTGATGGCTTGCACTTTGAGTAGAGCATCTGTACTGTCATTTGCAGTCAGCATGTTATTGCTATTAATGAAAAGGGATGATTTTTCTGCTTTTATCCGCAAGAACTGGGGTTATCTCATTCTGGCAGTTTCACTGCTCGGTACGGGTGCTTATTTTTTCAAGAAACCATCGGCTGATGGCAGGTTATTGATGGCTCGAATCAATATGCGTATGATCAGTGAAGGCGGATTGACAGGGACAGGATTGGGTATTTACGGTGGTGCTTATGGAGAAGCACAAGCGCATTTCTTTGCCGAATATCTGGATAATGGTTCTGACGGGATGGATATTGACAGAATACCGGAAAATCTGCGTAGGGTTGCTGACTGTCCTTCAAACGCTTTCAATGAGTATCTGAAAATGGGAGTGGAATCCGGTCCAATAGCAATGATTCTGTTAGTAGGGCTGGTTGTAGCTGGCATAATCTGCACTTATAGAAGTGACATCTGTTGGTGTTATCCCCTTATTACAGTATCTGTTTTTGCCTGTTTCTCATACCCGTTTGAGATAGGTGTATTGCTGTTGATGTTTGTCATATGCCTGGCATCAAATGATTCAGGGAAAAGTATTGGCGGCACAGGTATAGGCTTTTTCCTGCTGATGACAGCTGTATTGATTCCCATATACCGTTCTCATATTTCTGTGATTGACAGTATGAACTTCAGGTTCCGTGCATCGGGAATAAAGGGGTTGTTTGAAAACAGACCGAACAGATATGCAATACTCGGTTATGGTTCTCTGCCAGACGGATTATACGATGAAAAGGTCATTTTTGAATATGGTCAGTCATTGAACGAGTGCGGTAACTATACCATGAGTGATTCTTTGCTCACCATAGGAACTTCTATAAGCAGTGACCCTATGTTCTGGAACGTGATGGGTAACAACAGCTTGATGCAGGGTAAATACCGTGAGGCCGAATATAGGTACAAGCATGCTTTCTATATGGTACCCAACCGTTTGTATCCCCTGTATCTGATGGCCAAGTTGTATTATACAGAAGGTGATACAGCGCGTTTCCTTAATATGGCTGATAAGATAGAGAGTTTTGTTCCAAAAGTGGAATCTGTGCAGACAGAACGCTTGCGTTCAGAGATAAGAGAATTGAAATCAGAATATTAATGTCATTCAGAAAAAAGATGATTGAATCAGAAGAGAAAAAGACAAAGGAGAGTGGTGAGGAAAAATCCATTGGTGATAGAATTGTAAATATCCTGTGGAAAGTAATGATATGTGCTGTGGCGCTTGTGGCATTGCACTATGGAAGGCGCATATTCATAGCGGAGCGTTTCAGTATCCCGTCTGATTCAATGCGGCCAACGCTTGTACCTGGCGATAAGGTATGGGTTAACAAGCTCCTGTTTGGGAGCAGGATATATACCTCATTAAACTTTGAGGATCACTCACCGCTTAAATGTTTCCGCATGCCGGGCATCAGAAAGATACGTCCAGGCGACGTAATCTGTTTCAACTATCCGTTAGGCTATGATAAATGGACCAAGATAGAGTTTAAGATCAACTACGTATATTGCAAGCGTGTGCTAGGTACTCCAGGGGATTCCATAGGTATTCATGACGGATTGAACTGGAACAATCATAACTCCGGTACAATTGGGGTTTTGGAAAACCAGTTGGTTTTAAAGAACACTCCTGACAGTGTTCTGTGGCATCATAAATTTATGGGAACCATGCCGTTTACACTACCTATATGGAACATGAAGGATTTTGGCCCTTTGTATGTGCCGGCTAAAGGTGAGACCATAGAACTTGATTATCTGAATCGTGCCATATACGGACCGGTGATAGAGTATGAGACGGGTTCCTGGCCGGACTCCACCATGAAAGCTCATACTTTCAAGCATGACTACTACTTTGCATTAGGTGATAACAGTCTTGATTCCAATGACTCGCGTTACTGGGGGTTCATTCCTGATGATTTCATAATAGGTATCGTGAATGGGTATGATCATCAGAAAATTAAGAAGTTTATTAACAGTAAAACACTCCTTTCTCTGGTGAAATTTTTCAATAACATAATAGTCTAAAATCTTTAATTACAAATGAAAATAAATTCTTTGGTCCTGTTTGGGGCCGTGATATCCTTGTTATGCTCTTGTTTGCAGCGTTCAGACTTGTCAATGGCATTGAATTATGCCGATGATAACAGGGCGGAGTTGGAAAAGACATTAAGCCATTATCTTTTTGAAGACCCCAACCCTGAAAAATTTGCCGCTGCGCAATATCTGATAGAGAATATGCCGGGTCATTATTCTTACCAAAACTCTGCGATATACAGTTATTATGCTTACGCAGACAGTATTCTTGCAGATACTTCACTTACTCCGGAACAGCAGCGTGACAGTCTGCTTGACAAAACAGACCGCAGATTCAGAGCTATGCCTTTCCTTAAAAAAGAAGATATTGAGATCATAAAGGCAGATTACCTTATCGACAATATAGATAAATCTTATGCCCAGTGGACCACATGTCCGTGGGCCAGCCATCTGAGCTTTGAAGATTATCTGGAATGGCTGCTTCCATATAAGGCGGCTGAGTATCAGGAACTGGATGCGTGGCGTGATACGATGTTAGCCCATTTCGGCACATGCCTGGAGCATCCGGTAAAGAATGATGTAGAATACAATACAACCCTAGGCGTTGCTGAAATGATACGCAATGAAGCCTATCATGGACTCAACCGCTATGGCCTCTATACAGAGGCAGGCTTACCATTGCTTACAGCTCATCTGCAGGTAAGCCAGACCTTTGGTGATATACCTGATTATGCCCTGACAGCAGTACTGGCATTCCGTGCCGCCGGTGTACCCGCTGTTCTTGATGAAACTCCGGTGGGCTCACGTTATACAGCCGCCACAAAGTGGTATGTGATACTATCAGACCGTGGAGAGGAACTCACCTCTGAGTGGGATCTGGCCACAATGATTGGTGGCGGTTTCTTTCCTGATGAACGCGGTCCCAAGGTATATCGCAACACATATGCCATAAACAGGGAGCGTCTGGAATATTTACGTTATTCCAAATATGCTCATCCTTTTGAACTGGGAAAGAAGGATGTTACATCAAAGTATTTCCTTACCAGCAATCTTGAGATCCCTATAGATATGGTGTCAAGAATACTGCTTAAGGACAGATATGTCCTGATAGCATCGGCCGTAAGGGATGACAGAAACCCTTGGCAGATAGTCGATTTTGGAACTATGAAGCGTGGAAAGGCCTGTTTCCATGACATGGGGCGTGAGGTGCTTTACAGAGTGATGGGTTATGACGGAAAAAGACTGATACATATATCAGATCCTTTTATACTGCACAAGGATGGTTCATTGGAATATATAAGTGCTGATACCATCTATTCTCAGCATCTTGACAAATGGAAAAACAACGCCCTATGAAAAACGTGATGAAATTAGTTCTGTGCATGTATTTATGCGCAGGCTGCACTGAAGAGAGCAGGTATCTTCATTATGCCTTGAAGGCTGCAGGTGATAACAAAAGCGAGCTTAAGGCTGTTTTGCGCCATTACAGTATGGAAGATATGGACGCGGAGAAACTTGAGGCTGCCAAGTATCTTATAATCAATATGCCGGCTCATTATTCATATCGTGATACCGCAGCCATAAACAGTTATTATCGCAAGGCGCTTGCAATACTGGGTACAGGCCCCAATCCTGACTGGCAGCGTGATACATTAAGGCAGATAAGTGACATGGAGTATGCGGGAATAGCAAAAGACATCATCTCTGATGTCAGGATAATGACTGCCGATTATCTTATAAGCAGCATAGATAAAGCCTTTCATGAATGGCGTACCCGCCCATGGTCCAGACACCTTACCTTTGATGAGTTCCGTGAATGGATACTCCCGTATAAGGTAACAGAGATGCAGAGTATGGATGCATGGCGTGATACGTTGTCATTGCATTACAGTGACAGCATCAGTACCATACCTGAAACGGATGTAAAGCGTAACAGCATATATGGGGCAATAGAGATAGTTCGCAATGAATTACATTCCAAACTCTCTGATATAGGACATCGCATAATTTGGGAAGACCGCGGGAGCATTCCTATGCGCAGTGCCGCCACTTGGGTGCGCATGACCTATGGCAGTTGCAAGGATTATGTTACCATGGGAACAGCCGTGTTCCGTAGTCTGGCAATGCCTGCCGTTGTTGATCAGGTGCCTGCATGGGGCCGCAACAGTGATGGACACAGCTGGTATGTATTCCTTGATGACAGAGGCCGTGAGCAGCCTACCATCAACTCCCTTATTCTGGGAGCTGGCATGCAGTTTTACCCATATGAACGCATACCCAAGGTGTGGCGTAACAGCTATACCATAAATCGCGATGTGGCAAAATACAGGAATACAGCCAAATATGTGTATCCTTTTGACCTTTGCCAACAGGATGTCACCAATCATTACAATCTGACATCGGACTTGCAGATAGAGGTTGACCGTAGCATTAAACTCAAGGACCGCAAGTATGTATATATAGCCATGGTGGTGAATGAAAACGGTCCGCAATGGAAGGTGCTGGACTACGGCAGGCTTAAAAAAGGGGTGGCCTGTTTCAGGAACATGGGGCGTAACATGCTGTACATAGTTCTTGGCTATGACGGTAAGCAACTAGTACCTATAAGTGATCCTTTCATCCTGCAGAAGAGTGGTAAGGTGAAATATATAGGGAGGTCAGAGAGAATTACCGTCAGCAAGGATCTGCGCCGCAAGTATTATGAATCTTATAATGTGGTAAATATGCGCCGCAGGTTGATAGGAGGCAGGCTGCAATGTTCTGACACTCCTGATTTCAAAGAGGCGTTAACTCTATATACTATTAAAGATACCGATATTCCTTATCTTATTGAAATGGACGTTCCGCGTGAGTACAGGTATTGGCGGTATCTGAGCCCAAACGGCTCATGGGGGAGTATTGCAGAACTCTCATTCCATGATAAGGACGGCGTAAAAATGAACGGTCGTGGCATTGCAAACGCTGAAGCCGGTGAGGATGCCATAGAGCGCGCCTATGACGGTGATCCGCTTTCAAACTTTGAGATAAACCAACCGGATGGCAATTGGGTGGGGATGGATATGGGTAAGCCTGTAAGGGTGCATTACGCTTGTGTCTTACCCCGTAGTGATGATAATGATGTGTGTCCGGGCAATTATTATGAATTGTTCTTTTTCAATGGCACAGAGTGGTGTTCGCTTGGCTGTCAGGAAGCAGATAACAATTCATTGCATTATGACAATATACCGCTTAATACGTTGTTGTGGCTGCGCAACTATACCCGGGGTACCAATGAGCGGCCGTTTATACTGAAAGAAAACGGAGATACGGAATGGTGGTAATGTTTTTATAAATCACAAAAAAACTAAAAATGAGGATTGAATTGGTAAAGGGGAATATATTCCATTATCTTTGCAAAAAACAAAAACCTGATTATTAACAATCATTGTTTGCAGAAACATATATGAAAAAGTCTTTTTCTAAAATCTCAGTTCTGTTTCTGGCTTTAGGAGTGAATACATTTTGCGGGGCGCAAGTGATAGTGCCGCGTACGCTTACTATGCAACAGGTGGTAGATCTGGCGCAGGAGCACTCCATAACAGCCATGAACAACAAGAACAATTTTGCAGCATCGTATTGGGGTTTCCGGTCATATAAGGCCAGGATGCTACCTCAGTTGAATATGACTGCCAATGTCGGTACTTTTAACCGCACGCTTAACAAGGTGCAGAACTACCAGACGGGTGAATGGAGCTATGTGGCTGACTACAGTATGAACAATGATGTGGCCCTTAACTTCAGTCAGAACATCCCTCTTACCGGTGGTAGGATCTCACTGAATACTTCTTTGTCACGTACAGACCAGTACAATCCTAACAGGTTGACTACCTATTATTCAAGACCCGTGTATCTGTCATACTCTCAGGATATCCTGGGTTTCAATGAGTTCAAGTGGAGCAAGCAGACTGAGCCCAAACAGTATGAGATTGCCAAGAGGCAGTACATAGAGAATATGGAACAGCTCAGCCAGAATGCCATTGCCCTGTTCTGGCAGTGCGTTAATGCTAAAGAGAACTATGAACGTGCTCAAAAGAGCTTTGAGGAGGGCAAGCGTCTGTATGAGGCCGGTCAGACCCGATTTGAAATGGGTACCATTACTCTTGACCAGCTGATGCAGATTGAGGTGAGGGTGCTTAATGACTCTCTCAGTTTGAGTAACAGCCGCGTAAGCCTGCGTACCACAATGAACCGTCTCTGTTCTTACATAGGTTATCAGGAGGATACTGAACTGAAACTTATTATTGACTATTATATCCCTGAGTTGGTCCTTGATTATGAAGATGTGCTGGAGCGTGCCCTTGAGAACTCATCGTTCCGTCTCAGGCAGGAGGTCCAGTACATTCAGAGTGATGAGAGTGTGGCCAGGGCAAAAGCCAACAGTGGGTTCAACGCAACACTGAGTGCTACGTTAGGATTGAGTGGCACAGCAGGTAAATTTAATGACGCTTTTGTTGAACTTAAGGATCAGGAGCAGGTGGGTGTAAGGCTTACCATCCCTATCCTTGACTGGGGTCAGGCACGCGGAAACCTGCGTATGGCACAGGCACAGGCTCTTACCAAGCGCAACACTCTGGAGCAGGATATGATTGATTACCGTCAGGATTTATATACCAAGGTAATGCAGTTCAATGATCAGCGCAGCCAGTGTGAGATTGCCAAGCGTGCCGCACAGCTGGCTGAGGACAGCTATGAACTGGCTCTAAGGAATTTCAGCAGCGGCAGCATGACCATGTCTCAGCTTGATCAGCTTAAGGACAAGCGTGATACTGCTCTCAGTACTTACCAGAGTAAGGTGGCAAGCTTCTGGAGTTATTATTACGATATACGTCGCGCCACGCTTTATGATTACATAACGGGCATGGATATCAGTGCGGAGTTTGATGAATTGATAAAATAAATTTGAAAAATTAAAGGTATGAAAGCATATAAGATAATTGGAGTTCTGGTTGTTGCAGTTCTTGTTTGCAGCTGCAAGTCTAAGAAAGATAACAAGGATGCCGTTCAGGATGAGACTGAGATGGCACGTGGCAAATATGATAAGGAGAAGAATGAGGTGACGGTGGTCCCTCTGGAACGCAAGACGTTTAACAAACAGTTGGTGTGTAACGGCCGATTGGAGGCACAGAGCAAGGTGACGGTACAGTTTGCCACCCAGGGTACTGTGGCTCAGATCGATGTTCGTGACGGACAGAAGGTTCAGAAGGGGCAGATACTTGCCTCTCTTGACAAGGATCAGCCCAAACGCCAGTTGGAGCAGGCCCGTATTTCATTCAGCAAGGCTGAGATGACATTGGCTGACCGTCTGCTGGACTATAACTATACTCTGGCCGATACAGCCAGCATCCCCGCAGACCAGAAACGTAAGATTTATATCAATACAGGTTTCATAGATGCACGCATGGCTCTTGAGAATGCCGAGCGTACTTACCGTGATTGTGACCTCAAAGCTCCGTTCAGCGGTAAGGTGGCCAGTCTTAAGGGACGCGTACATGAGCAGGGCGGGCAGTTATGCACCCTGATAGATGACAGCCGCTATCTGGTGCGTTTCAGCGTACTTGAGACTGAGTATAAGTTTGTACATACCGGCCAGCAGGTATTGGTGTCACCCTTTGTAAACAGTGATGTGGTGCTTAAAGGTTCAATCCTTTCAATCAACCCCACTGTTGACCAGAACGGCCAGATAGCCGTTACGGCACAGGTGCCCGGCTCTGATGAGTTGATAGACGGTATGAACGTGCGCATCACTGTTGAGAACAGCCTGCCTAACCAGCTTGTGGTACCCAAGAGCGCGGTTGTTATACGTGATAATCTGGAGGTGCTGTTCCGTTACAAGGACGGTAAGAGTGAGTGGACATACGTGAACGTGCTTATGTCAAACACCACTGAGCATGTGATTGAGGCTAACAAGGACCGCGGTGCCGAGATTAACGTGGGAGACCTTGTCATAACCAGCGGTAACCTGAATCTGGGTGATAATGCATCTGTGGTAATTGTTGAATAGCCATGTTCAAGACTCTGATACAACGGCCCATAGCGGTGACTATGGTGCTGATAGCGGTTATGGTGCTTGGCATAGTGGCAATAAAGAAACTGCCGGTATCGCTGGTACCTGATATTGATATCCCGCAGATAACGGTGCAGGTTACATCACCTGACCGCAGTGCACGTGAACTTAATGAGACCATGCTTAATGGCTTGCGCTCAGAGTTGGTGCAGGTGCCTCATCTTACCGATATCACATGTACGGCGCGTGACGGAAGCGGCCTCATACAGATGACCTTTGAGTATGGCGCTGATGCTGATTACGTTTTCATTGATGTGAATGAGCGTGTGGACAATGCTGTCTCCAGCTGGCGCGGCAATGAGGAACGCCCCACGATAGCTCGTGCAAGCGCAACGGATATTCCGGCTTTCTTTGTCAACGTAAGCCTTAAGAACGGTGACGCTGCCGGCCTGAGGTTCCTTGAGATGAGTGACTTTACGCGTCAGGTTATTGTACGCAGATTGGAGCAACTGCCGGAGGTGGCAATGGTGGATATTTCAGGCCAGGTGTTCCCGCAGCTTCTGGTAATACCTGATATGGAGAAGCTGCGTGCCATCGGCATAGATGAGAACCAGCTGAGCAGTGCCATTCAGGGTGCTAACGTACGCTTGGGCAATCTCTCCATACGTGACGGTGAGTACCGTTTCAACGTGCGTTTTGAATCAACGGTGGTGACGCGTGAGGATGTGGAGAACGTATATATAAAGATTCGTGACCGCGTATATCAGATAAAGGACCTGGCAGAGGTGCGTGAGGAGCAGCAGAAAATCAAGGGCATGGTTACAAGTGACGGCCATCAGTGCGTGACACTGGCTGTTATAAAACGTACAGATGCCCGCATGGCTGATCTGCGCAAAGGGATAAGCAAACTGATGGATACTTTCAATCGTGATTATCCCGATATGGAATTCACCGTTACGCGTGACCAGACTGAGTTGCTGGACTACTCCATAAACAATATGATAAAGAACCTGCTCTTTGGCGCACTGTTTGCATGTCTTATCATATTCTTCTTTATGCAGGATGTACGCAGCCCCATGCTTGTGGTCATAACCATACCTACTGCGCTCATACTGTCATTCCTGCTATTCTATGTAATAGGAATAACCATAAACATCATATCGCTTTCCGGTTTGGTGCTGGGTCTGGGTATGATGGTGGATAACTCCATCATCACCATTGACAACATAACTCAGCGGTGGCAGAAGGGTGAGCCTCTGGCCGATGCCTGCGTATATGGCACCCAGGAGGTATTCACACCTATGCTCAGCTCTGTGCTTACTACCTGCGCCATATTCCTGCCTCTTATATTCATGAGCGGAATAGCCGGTGCCCTGTTCTATGATGAGGCTATGGCTGTTACCATAACACTGGTTTCAGCCCTCATTGTATCGGTACTGGTCATACCGGTGTTCTATTATCTGTTCTACAGGAATCAGCCCTGTTTTACCCCCAATAGATTTATACAGAAGATAAGTGTGGGCGGAATGACATCGGGTTATGAGCGCATAATGAGCTGGTTTTTCCGCCATAGAGGTGTGATGTGGTGTATATTCGGCGTTTCATTGTTGGTAATTGGCGTGCTGTTCAAAGGTTTGGACAAGCAGAAACTGCCGGCACTGTCACACAGTGATACGCTGGTAAACATTGAGTGGAATGAGAGGGTATCAGTTGAGGAGAACAACAGCCGCTGCGAGAAGATTGTGGCTCAGTTCCCTGATCTTGTGGAGCAATATACCTCGATGACCGGTGCCCAACAGTTTGCTCTGTCACATACCCGTGAAACAGGTATAAGTGAGGCCATAATCTATCTTAAGGCCGAAAGCGTGGATGATATAAAGGAGATAGAATCACGAGTGGCCGATTTCATTCACAGCAACTGGCGTGAGGCGGTCTGCACCACTCAGGCATCGGGCAATATCTTTGATATGCTGTTCTCTGAGAAGGAGGCTCCGGTGGTGGCACGCCTCAAGTGCAGTGATGGCAAGACGCCTGAACCTGACCAGCTTACCACACTTCTCTATGATATACGTGATGCCCTGCCGGGTATTACGGTTCAGCCTGCAGAATGGAATGAGTATATTGAACTGGTTACTGACCCTGAAAAACTGGCTCTCTACAACGTAAGTTTCAGCCAGATTCTAGGGTATCTGCAGAACTCCATGAACGCCAGCTCAGTGCTGCGCATTTCAAAAGGTGACATATCGATGCCCGTGGTGATAGGTGTGGGTGAGAAAGAGGCGCGTGACCTCATTCAGGGCAGTTATATTGAAACCGGAGGCGGCCGTGTACCGCTTGAGATACTGCTTAAGGAGACACGAAACCGTGACCTGAAGCAGATAACAAGCGGCGTGGATGGTGAGTACTATCCGTTGGTGCTTGACGTCAAGGGTCGTGAAGCCCGCCGCGCTATGGAGGCCATTCAGAATGTGGTACGTCAGGATGACCGTTTTGATGTGTCATTCACGGGTTCATATTTCAGCAACCGCGAGATGATAAAGGAATTGTGCATGGTACTTCTGGTTTCCATACTGCTGCTCTTCTTTATACTGGCGGCTCAGTTTGAGAGTCTTGTCCAGCCGTTCATCATTATGAGTGAGCTGATAATTGACATCTTTGCGGTATTGGCTGTGCTCTGGCTATTTGGTGAGAGCCTTAACCTGATGTCAATGATAGGTATGGTGGTCATGTGCGGTATCGTAATCAATGACTCCATACTAAAGGTTGATACTATCAACCGTCTGCGTGAGAAGGGGTTCGGTCTCAAGCATGCTATCCTGGAGGCTGGTAGCCGCAGGCTCAAAGCTATTGTCATGACTTCACTCACTACCATACTTGCCATCGCTCCGTTCCTGGTGCGCGGTGATATGGGTAGTGACCTTCAATATCCATTGTCATTGGCTTTGATAAGCGGTATGATAGCCGGTACGTTTGTGAGCGTGTTCTTTGTACCTCTGGCTTATTACGTAATCTACAAGAAGTCTGACAGATGAGCCAACAGCCTGCAACAGGAAAAAGCCATGCTTTTTCCGTTATCCTGATAATGGTAGTCCTGATGCTGGTGGGAGCCGCTTGCATTCCCATGCTTAATATCCAGTATCAGCCCAGATCTTCCATGCAGACCATCTCTGTATATTTCTCTTACCAGGATGCTTCTGCACGTGTGGTGGAGAGTGAGGTGACATCGGTCGTTGAGGGCGCGCTGAATACTGTGGCCGGTGTAAGTGATATACAGGCATCATCATATAACGGAGGTGGAAATGTGTACCTGACCTTCAAGGAGGGTACCAACATGGAGACGACACGTTTTGATATATCCACCCGTATGCGTCAGATACAGTCTAAACTGCCTGAGGGTGTCAAGCCTAGGGTAAGCGGATCAGCGGGACGTGGCGGTGGTGAGGCTACCACTATCCTGCAGTACACCATTAATGCCGATATGCCTCCGGCAGAGATAGTACGTTATGCCAAGGAGCATCTGGTTACGCCGCTTTCACGCATTAATGGCGTGGAGAGTGTCAATACATCGGGTGCCATGCCGTTTGAGTGGGTGGTAACCTTTGATCCCAATTCACTACGCGCTGTGGGTCTCAGGCCAAGTGACCTGAGCCAGCCTCTGAACAATTATTTCCAGAACAGTATAGTAGGAACTGAGATTGTGGGTGACAAGCTTATGCTGGTACGGCTTAAATCAATGAACCTGCAGAGCGAGTTGGAACGTATCCCCGTTAAGAAAGTGAACGGAAGGCTATACAGCATAGGTGATTTTGCCACTGTGACTTACCGTGAACAGAAACCTTCAAGCTACAACCGTATCAATGGCCTTAATACCATTGACCTGACTATTGAGGGTGAAGACGGCATCAACACGCTTGCTGTAGCAAATGAAGTAAAGGCACGCATGGATGAGCTTAAGGCTACTTTTCCTGACAACTTTGCCATAAGGCTCAACTATGATGCGTCAGAAGACTTAAATAATGAGATACAGAAGATATTCTTCCGTGCCATAATATCACTTGCCATTCTGCTGTTGTTTGTACTTGCCGTGAGCCGCAGTTTCAGATACCTGTGCGTGATAGGGCTTACCATTACGGCCAACCTTCTGAGTGCGTTCATTTTCTACAACCTGTTCAATATTGATATTGAACTCTATTCAATGGCTGGCATCACGGTGTCACTCGGCATCATAATAGATACCGCTATAGTCATAGCCGACCACTATTCATATTATGGTAACCGTAAGGTTATGGTCTCTATCATAGGTGCATTGTTTACCACTATTGCCGCATTGCTCATAATATTCTTCCTGCCCAAGAGTGCAAGGGAGGATCTGACTGATTTTATCTGGGTGATAGTGATAAACCTCACCCTGTCTATGATAATTGCGTTCCTGTTCGTGCCGGCTCTGCTACAGAAGATTCCGTTGGGCAGAAAGGGTGTGGTAAAGAACACCATGAAACGCAGGCGCAGGCTGGTGCTTATTACAGCGCGATATGAGAGGTTCGTGATATGGAGTCGTGCACACAGATGGATATATGTTGTAGCCTTACTGCTCCTGTTCGGCATACCCATACAGTTGCTTCCGGCATCAGTTAAGCATAAGGATACCTATGAAGGTGATGATATTAACAAGGGTGGTCTTGTGGGTCTTTATAACAAGACCATAGGCGGCAAGTGGTATCAGAGGAACAAGAAATGGTTTGAATATCCGTTGGGAGGAGCACTTAACCTGTTCCAGAAACATGGTAACGGCCGTATGTCATACAGTCGTGAGGAGCGTCCGGAGGTGGTTTTGCGTGTATATGCAAATATGCCTGAAGGTTATACTGTACAGCAACTTAATGACATCGTGAGTGAGATGGAGAACTGGCTCCAGCAGTTTGATGAGATAAGCATGTTCCGCACAAGCCTGAGCGGCACATCCGGTACAATTGAGATAAGGTTCAAGAAGGAGTATGAGTTTACAAGGTTCCCCTTGCAACTCAAGCAGCAGCTGTGGGCCAAGGCTACGCGTTATGGCGGAGCCACCTGGAGTATTCCGGCTCTTGATGATAATGACCAGTATCTTACCAACAACATTTACCGTACAAGCTGGTCACACTCCATACAGCTGTATGGGTATAACTATGACCTGCTGTACCGTTATGCAGAGGAACTGATAGATTCACTCAAGATAAATCGTAGAGTGAACGGTCAGGCCGGATTTTCGGCAGGCTATAGTTCTTTTGTAAGGAATGAGTTCTGTATAGACTATGACAGGGAGCGGATAGCCCGCACCGGAATGAACCTTAACGGTTATTTCTCTTTCCTGGGAGAGCAGCTTTATGACAATTCGGCGGGTTCCGTATTTGACGGGCAGCGTCAGGTTCCGGTAAGGTTGGTCTCAAGTGAGCGTGACTATTTTGACCTGTGGCACATACGTAATGACATGATCACCATTGACAGCATTCAGACCCGTCTAAATGATATAGGGAGCATTACCAAACGCCGCACCGGACTCAACATTGATCGCAGGAATCAGGAATATACCATATCAGTAGGCTATGAGTTCATAGGCTCTTATGACCTTCTGAACCGTATGGAACGTGAAATGATCAAGAAAATGAATGACCGTCTGCCCATGGGATTCCATGTGGGTAGTGACCGCAGTGATTATGGCTGGTGGCAGACACAGAAACAGCGTACCGCACTCATTTTTGTGGTCATTCTGGTTATATTCATGATCTGTTCCATGTTGTTTGAGTCTCTGCGTCAGCCGTTGGTCATAGTGCTGCTTGTTCCGGTAAGCTTTATCGGTTTGTTCCTGGCATTCCCCATTTTCAGTGTGAATTTCGGGCAAGGCGGATATGCCGCTTTGATCATGCTGTGCGGTATTACAGTCAATGCCGGCATTTACCTTACGTCAGAGTTCCGCACTATATCCGGCGCTTCTGGCCATGCAGACCTCAAGACCTACATCAAGGCTTTCAACCGTAAGATTGTGCCTACCATGCTCACCATATTGAGTACGGTACTCGGCCTGATCCCGTTCCTTTTTGACGGAACTGCAGCACCTTTCTGGTACAGTTTTGCCATAGGAGTAATGAGCGGAATGTTATTCTCCGTAGTAGCTATCGTCATCATTATGCCGGTCTTCTTCCCCCTGAAGAAAGTTGAACTAAAATAGAAGAGGTTCGACCCATTCGCTGTGGCGAACTAAATAAGGAATAGGTTCTATCTCGGCAAGTAGGCTTTTTTCATATAATATATTTGGTTAGATGCGGAAATGATCCTATTTTTGCGAATAAATGCAGAAAAGTGTTTTGAGTCGGCATTATTCTGCACTTAATTGTAGATTATGGAGATTAAAAGAGACATTATTGAAACCTTTCAGAATTGGAAGGAATCACCTCGACGTAAGCCGATGCTACTACAGGGTGCACGTCAGATTGGAAAGACATGGGCGGTGGAGCAGTTCGGAAAAACCTGTTACGAACACTTTGTAAAATTTGATTTGGACCGCAGTCCTGAAATCATTGATGCATTCCGCGTCTCAAAGGAGCCGGCCCGCGTCATCAAGGAGCTCCAGGCATACAGTGATGCTCCTCTTCTTCCTGACAAAACCCTTATTTTTTTTGATGAAATACAGGAGAGTGAGGAGGTATTCAATTCACTGAAATACTTTTGCGAGGATGCGCCACGGTATCATATCATTGCTGCTGGTTCTCTGCTTGGCGTAGCCGTAAAGCGTAAACACATGAAAGTTCCCGTAGGGAAGGTGAATAAGGTGGATATGTATCCTGTCACTTTTAGGGAATTCATGCGAATGGCCGATCCAACCGCATTTGAATTTGTGGACAAACTTGAGGCGCCGGAGCATCTCCCTACTGTCATATTCAACAAGTTGGCATCTGAATACCGTCGATATCTGATTTGTGGGGGAATGCCGGAATCTGCATCACTGATGCTGGATGGGGCGGGTATGGCGGATATTGATTCCGCCCTACAAGACATTCTGGATCTGAACGAGGTTGACTTTTCCAAGTACGCGGAGCCGCAGGAGGTAACCCGCATCCGTGCCGTATGGCACAGCCTTCCCGCTCAGCTCAGCAAGGAAAACCGTAAGTTCATATACCGCGTCATACGTACTGGAGCCCGGGCTAAAGA